>NZ_JBFUCB010000674.1:0-3130 GCF_056405435.1 Rhizobacter sp. P1_G5
CGGGTGGGGGTGTGGGGAGCGCCAATTAGGACGGGCCATCAAATTGCACAGCGCAGGGAAGTCATTGCCCCGCCAGGGGCAATGACCGCACCGGCCGGCGAGCCCCACACCCCCACCCGCGCCCTTGCTCGCGCAGAACTGTGCAAGCCCGTCAACCCTCAAATGTCCCACGCGCGACACGCCCTGTCGGGTAGTCCCTCAAACAGTCAGTCACCGTGTTCCATTACTGTTCGCCGTTGTCGCAATCAACCCGCGAGGAAGCCATGGAATTCACCAGAAAGCTTTTCGGCCTTTCAGTGGCGGCGGCCTTCTCGCTGCACGCCGGCATCGCCTTCGCGCAGGCCGGCGAAACCGTCAAGATCGCGTGGATCGATCCGCTGTCCGGGCCGTTCGCGAGTCTCGGGGCGAACCAGCTGAAGAGCTTCCAGTTCATGGCCGAGCGCATCAGCGGCAAGAAGAACCCGGCCGGCGTCACCTTTGAGGTGGTCGGCTTCGACAACAAGGCCTCGCCGCAGGAAAGCCTGAACGTGCTGAAGGCCGCCATCGACCAGGGCTTCCGCTACGTCACGCAGGGCAACGGCTCGGGCGCGGCAGCGGCCATCATCGACGCGGTGTCCAAGCACAACGAGCGCAACCCGGGCAAGGAGATCGTGTTCCTGAACCACTCCGCGGTCGACCCGGACCTCACCAACAGCAAGTGCAACTACTGGCACTTCCGCTTCGACGCCGACACCTCGATGAAGATGGAGGCGATGACGACCTACATGAAGGACCAGCCGTCCATCAAGAAGGTCTACCTGATCAACCAGAACTACTCGCACGGCCAGCAGGTCTCGAAGTTCGCGAAGGAGACGCTGGCCCGCAAGCGCCCCGACATCCAGATCGTCGGCGACGACCTGACGCCGCTCGGCCAGGTGAAGGACTTCTCGCCCTACGTCGCGAAGATCAAGCAGAGCGGCGCCGACACCGTGATCACCGGCAACTGGAGCCAGGACCTGACGCTGCTGATCAAGGCCGCGAAGGACGCCGGCCTCGACGTCAACTTCTACACCTACTACGCGAGCGTGATCGGCACGCCCACCGCGATCGGCGCGGCCGGCGAGGGCAAGGTCAAGATGATCGCGTACGCCCACCACAACATCCCGGGCGACATCGCCGCGGTCGGCGAGGAGTTCAACAAGAAGTTCAAGGAAGACTTCTTCACCACCGACATCTACAACATCTTCACGATGCTGCCGGCCGCGATGGCCAAGGCGAAGAGCACCGACCCGGTGAAGGTGGCCGCCGCGATGGAAGGCCTGACGGTGAAGGGCTTCAGCGGCGAGATCACGATGCGCGCCTCCGACCACCAGATGCAGCAGGGCCTGTACCTGAGCACCTGGCGCAAGGTCGATGCGARGAACAAGTACAACGTGGAAGGCACCGGCTACACCTTCGTGCCGGACAAGTTCTACGAGCCGTACGTGTCGAGCACGCCCACGTCGTGCCAGATGAAGCGTCCGGGAGCTTGAATCCCATCCACTGACAATCCCGCGGTCGACCACCCGGTCGCCGCGGGATTTTTGTTGACGCATCCATGGAGTTCTTCACCACATCGCTGCTGAACGGCATCAGCTACGGGCTGCTGCTGTTCATGCTGAGTTCCGGCCTCACGCTGATCTTCAGCATGATGGGCGTGCTGAATTTCGCGCACGCGAGCTTCTACATGCTGGGCGCGTACTTCGCATACACGACGACGCTGTTCCTCGGCTTCTGGCCGTCGCTGGTGGTCGCGCCGCTGCTCACCGGCGTGGTCGGCGCGCTGTTCGAGCGCTTCTGCCTGCGTCGGGTGCATCGCTTCGGCCACGTCGCCGAGCTGCTGATCACGTTCGGGCTGTCGTTCGTGATCCTCGAGCTGGTGCAGCTGACCTGGGGCCGCTCGGCGGTCGACTACCGCGTGCCGGCGGTCCTCGACGGCCCGCTGTTCACGCTGTACGGCACGCAGTTCCCGATGTATCGCGCGTTCATGATGGGGGTCGCGCTGCTGATGCTGGTGTCGGTGTGGCTGCTGCTGTCGCGCACCCRCATCGGGCTGGTGATCCAGGGCGCGCTGACGCACCCCGACATGGTCGAGGCGCTCGGCCACAACGTGCCGCTGGTGTTCATGGGGGTGTTCGGCGGCGGCGCGGCGCTGGCCGGGCTGGCCGGCGTGATCGGCGGCAACGCCTACGTCACCGAGCCGACGATGGCCGGCGCGGTCGGGCCGATCATCTTCGTCGTCGTCGTGGTCGGCGGCATGGGCTCGCTGGCCGGCGCGTTCGTCGCGTCGCTGCTGATCGGGCTGATCCAGACCTTCGCGGTCGCGCTCGACCAGTCGGCGCTCGGCGCGCTGCAGTGGGCAGGCCTCGCGATCACGCCCGAGACCTTCGGCTACCCGCTGCTGAAGCTGAAGATCTCGCAGGTGGCACCGATCCTGCCGTACCTGCTGCTGGTGCTGATGCTGATCTTCCGCCCGAAGGGCCTGATGGGGACGCGCGAAGGATGAGTGCCGTGCTGAAGTCGGTCGAGCGGGTGGCGGATCGCGAGGCGGGCGGGCGCATTCATTTCCGCCCGTGGAACGTCGGCCGCTGGGTGGTGTGGGGCGTGTTCGCGCTGCTGCTGATCGTCGCGCCGATGCTGTTCACCAGCGGCCTCGCGATGACGATGCTGTCGCAGATGGGCTACATGGTCATCATCTGCCTCAGCTACAACCTGCTGCTCGGCCAGGGTGGCATGCTGAGCTTCGGGCATGCGGTGTATGTCGGGCTGGGCGCGTTCTTCGCGATCCATGCGATGAACCTGATCGGTGCCGGCGGGCTGCCGCTGCCGATGAGCCTGGTGCCGCTGGTCGGCGGGCTGGCCGGCGCGGGCGTCGCGGCGCTGCTCGGCTGGGTGACGACGAAGAAATCGGCCAACACCTTCGCGATGATCACGCTGGGCGTCGGCGAGCTGGTCGCGGCGATGGCGCTGATGTTCCCCGAGTTCTTCGGCGGCGAGGGCGGCGTCAGCTCGAACCGGGTGGCCGGCAAGGCGGTGCTGGGCATCACCTTCGGGCCGCAGGTGCAGGTCTACTACCTGATCGCGGTCTACTGCTTCGTCTGCACCGCCGCGC
>NZ_JBFUCB010000675.1:0-3129 GCF_056405435.1 Rhizobacter sp. P1_G5
GCCCGAGTGCCTGGCGCTGCTGGTGCCCGATGCCGCGCAGCCGTTCGAGACGGTGTTCGCGCATGCGATGTGGCTCAAGACCTGGTTCCACGAACGGGCCGCGGTGGCCCTCGAGCGGTTGCACCGCCCCGGCGACGAGGAACTGCTCGCTATCGTGCTGCAGGTCGCGCGGCGGGTCGGCCTGCCGGTGGTCGCGTCCGGCGACGTGCTGATGCACCTGCGCTCGCGCAAGTCGCTGCAGGACACGCTGACCGCGACGCGGCTGAACCTGCCGCTCACCGAATGCGGGCTGCGGCTCGCGCCGAACGCCGAGCAGTACCTGCGCTCGCGCAGCCGGCTGGCCGGCCTCTACGAGCCGGCGTGGCTCGACAACACGCTGCTGCTGGCCGCGCAATGCACCTTCTCGCTCGCCGAGCTGAAGTACGAGTACCCGCGCGAGGTCGTGCCCGAAGGCATGACGCCGATCGCCCACCTGCGCCGGCTCACCTATGCCGGCGTGCCCAAGCGCTTTCCCGACGGGCTGAAGCCGGCGCACTCGAAGCAGATCGAGGACGAGCTCGCGCTGATCGAGCAGCTCGGCTACGAGGCCTACTTCCTGACGGTGGCCGACATCGTGCGCTGGGCGCGCGCGCGGGACATCCTGTGCCAGGGGCGCGGCAGTGCGGCGAACTCGCTGGTGTGCTACTGCCTCGAGGTGACCGAGGTCGATCCCGAGCGCGCGACGCTGCTGTTCGGCCGCTTCATCAGCGCCGAGCGCAACGAGCCGCCCGACATCGACATCGACTTCGAGCACCAGCGCCGCGAAGAGGTCATCCAGTACATCTACGGCAAGTACGGCCGCCACCGCGCGGCGCTGACCGCGGTCGTCATCAGCTACCGGCCGCGCAGCGCGGTGCGCGACGTCGGCCGCGCGCTCGGCATCGACCTGCAGCGCATCGACGCCGTCTCGAAGAGCCAGCAGTGGTTCGACGGCCGCGGCATCAGCCGCGAGCGCCTGCGCGAGAACGGCTTCGATCCCGATTCGCTGGTGGTGCGGCAATGGGCCGAGTTGACCGGCATGCTGGTGGGCTTTCCGCGCCACCTGAGCCAGCACCCGGGCGGCTTCGTGATCGCGCGCGACCAGATCGAGCAGCTGGTGCCGGTCGAGAACGCCGCGATGGACAAGCGCAGCGTCGTGCAGTGGGACAAGGACGACCTCGACGCGCTCGGGCTCATCAAGGTCGACATCCTCGCGCTCGGCATGCTCAGCGCGCTGCGCCGCGCGCTGGAATTCATCGGCCACAAGCAGGGCCGTGAATTCCGCATGCAGGACATCGCCGAGGGCGACGAACCCACCTACGACATGATCTGCCAGGCCGACACCATCGGCGTGTTCCAGATCGAGAGCCGGGCGCAGATGAGCATGCTGCCGCGCCTGCGGCCGCGAAAGTACTACGACCTGGTGGTCGAGGTCGCGATCGTGCGGCCCGGCCCGATCCAGGGCGGCATGGTCCACCCCTACCTGAAGAACCGCAACCTGCCGATCGCGGAGATCGATTGCCCCGAGCCGCTCTGGCCCGCGCTGGAGCGCACGAAGGGCGTGCCGATCTTCCAGGAGCAGGTGATGCAGATCGCGATGCTGGCCGCCGACTTCACTCAGGGCGAGGCCGACCAGCTGCGCCGCGCGATGGCCGCGTGGAAGCGCAAGGGCGGGCTCGGGCCGTTCCACGAGCGGCTGGTCGGCCGCATGGTCGCCAACGGCTACGCGCTCGAGTACGCGGAACGCATCTTCAAGCAGATGGAGGGCTTCGGCGAGTACGGCTTCCCGGAGAGCCATGCGGCCGGCTTCGCGCTGCTTGCCTACAACAGCAGCTGGATCAAGTGCCACCACCCCGATGCGTTTCTCGCGGCCTTGCTGAACAGCCAGCCGATGGGGTTCTACGCACCGGCGCAGCTGGTGCGCGACGCGCGCGAGCACGGCGTCGAGGTGCGGCCGGTCGACGTGGCGTGCAGCGACTGGGAGTGCACGCTGGAGTGGCCGCTCGACGAGGCCGCTCCGGGCGATGGGCTGCGCCCGGTGCGGCTCGGGCTGAACCGCGTCGGTGGGCTGTCCGAGGCGGCGGCGCAGCGCATCGTGGCGGCCCGCGAGCGCGGCGCCTTCGCGAACCCGGAAGACCTGGCGCGGCGCGCCGAGCTGAACGGCCACGAGCTGCAGTCGCTGGCGCAGGCCGATGCGCTGCACAGCCTGAGCGGCCACCGCCACCAGGCCGCCTGGGCGGTGGCCGGCATCGACACGCGGCCCACCGCGATGCTGCGCCGCACGCGCATCGACGAGCCCGCGCTGCAGCTGCCCGCGCCGGCCGAGGTCGAGGAGACGGTGGCCGACTACCACGCGCTCGGGCTGACGCTGAAGCGCCACCCGCTCGCGCTGCTGCGCCCGCAGCTCGAGGCCTTCCAGGTGCAGACCGCGGCCGTGCTGCGCGGCTACCCCGACGGCCGGCTGGCGCGCGCGAGCGGGCTGGTCACGCACCGGCAGCGGCCGCAGACCGCCAAGGGCACGGTCTTCATCACGCTGGAGGACGAGACCGGCGCCGTCAACATCATCGTCTGGCCGCGCGTGTTCGAGACCCAGCGCCAGGCCTTGCTCGCTGCGCGGCTGCTGACGGTCTACGGCCAGTGGCAGCGGCAGGGCGACGTGATGCACCTGCTGGCGGTCAAGATGATCGACCACACGCCGCTGTTGGGCGGCCTCATTGCACGCAGCCGCGATTTCCGTTGATTCTGGTTGATGCTGCCGAAGCCGCGGGCACACCTGGAAACGAAGTGTGAGCGCCGATTCGATAGAGTTCGGGTCTTTCTCTTGCATCGTTGACCGGCTACATGCTGTTCCTGCTCTCGCCCGCCAAGACCCTCGACTACGACACGCCGCTGCGCACCGCGCACGAGCCGACGATGCCGTCCTTCCTGCCCCGCTCGGCGGAGCTGATCCAGGTGCTGAAGACGAAGTCGGTGGCCGACATCGCGGCGCTGATGCACCTGTCCGAGCCGCTGTCGGCGCTCAACGTCGAGCGCTATGCCGCGTGGAGCCCGCGCTTCACCGACGCCAACAGCCGCCCGGCCGCGCTCGCGTTCGACGGCGATGTCTACGAC
>NZ_JBFUCB010000676.1:0-4602 GCF_056405435.1 Rhizobacter sp. P1_G5
ACCTGCAGCAGCGCGCGCCGATCCGCTTCGACGAAGGCGGCGGTGGTGTGGGCTGGAAGGGGAGTGAAGGACGACATGGAGTGGAGCGACGTGAAGGTGTTCCTCGCGGTCGCGCGCGAGGGCTCGCTCGGCGGTGCCGCGCGGCGCATCGGCCAGACGCAGCCGACGATGGGGCGGCGCCTGCGCGCGCTCGAGGAGTCGCTCGGCCAGCGGCTGTTCCAGCGCGGCAGCGCCGGCTTCGTGCTGACCGAGGAAGGGCAGTCGGTGCTGCAGCATGCGCAGCGCATCGAGGAGGAAGCGCTGGCGATCGAGCGCCGCCTCGCCGACGGCCAGGTGGCGTTGAGCGGCCTGCTGCGGATCTCGTCGTCGGACTGGTTCGGCGTGCACCTGCTCGCGCCGTGGTGCGCCGCGTTCATGGACCAGCACCCGCAGGTGACGATCGAGCTGATCACCGACAGCCGGCTGTTCAGCCTGGCGCGGCGCGAGGCCGACCTGGTGTTCCGCATCGCCCCGTTCAGTGAGCCCGAGGTCGTGCAGCGGCGCTTCATGCACCTCGACTACGGCCTGTACGTCGCGAGCACCCGCCGGGGCCTGCTGCCGCGGCGCGGCCAGGGCCTGCGGCTGGTGACGATGGACAGCGCCTTCGACGACATGCCCGACGTGGCGTGGCTCAAGCGCAGCTTCCCCGAGGCGCGCACGGCGTTCGGCAGCAACAGCCGCGAAGCGCAGGCGCGCCTGTGCGCGGCCGGTGCCGGCGTGGCGGTGCTGCCGTGCGCGCTGGCCGAGGGGATGCCCGGGCTGCGCCGCATCACGCGGGCCGAGCCGCCGCCCGGCCGTGAGGTCTGGATGGGCTACCACCAGGACCTGCGGAATGCCGGCCGGCTGCGCGCGTTCGTCGAGTTCGTGGCGGCGATAGCGGAGCAACGCGCGAACGGCTGATGCCGTTCGGCTCACGCCGCTTCAGGACGGCCGCGGTGCCGGCCGGGTGTTGACGAAAAGGCAGAGGAAGGCCGTCAGCAGCGCGAGGCCGATGTGCAGCCCGTAGACCGCGTTGAAATCGCTGCGCTGCACGACGCCGTGGCCGAGCAGCAGCACCGTGATCGCGACGCCGATCACGGCGCCGATCTGGCGCGTGGCCTGGTTGACGGCGCTGCCGACCGCATAGTGCTGTGCCGGCAGCTTGCTGACCGCCGCCCCCGACAGCGACGGCAGCACCATGCCGACGCTGGTGCCGCTCAGCAGCAGGCCGGGCAGCCAGTGCGTCAGGTAGGCGGGTTCGAGGCCGGGCATCGTCATGAACCAGAGGCCGGCGACGGCATAGAGCAGGGCGCCGCCGACCAGGAAGGGCCGGTGGCCGAGGCGCCCGGCGAGGCGGCCGGTGACGATGGCGACCGGGATCACGGTGAGCGGGCCCGGTGCGATCGCGATGCCGGCCAGTGCCTGGCTGTAGTGCCACACGTTGCTCATGTAGAAGAAGAACGTGAAGAACATCATCGCGAACGCGATGCCGAAGGCGAGCGTGGCGGCGTTGACGGCGCTGTAGGTGCGGTGGCGGAACAGGCCGAGGTCGACCAGCGGATCGCGCACCCGGCCGGCCCAGATGACGAACGCGACGAGGGCGATCACGCCGGTGCTGCCGGCGGCGAGCAGCTGCGCGCGCGTCCAGGCCGGCGATTCGGATTCGACGATGGCCAGCGCGATGGCACCGACCGCGACGATCAGCAGCGCCATGCCGACCGCATCGACCTTGCGCGGCGTGGCCGAGCGCGGGGATTCGCCGAGCAGCGCGGCGCCGCGCCACAGCGACAGCGCGCCGATCGGCAGGTTGATGAAGAAGGCCCAGGGCCAGCCGACGGTCTCGACGACGAGCGAGCCGAGGCTCGGGCCGACGGCGGCCGCGAAGCCGGCGACCGCGCCCCACAGGCTCACGGTGAGCGCTCGTTTCTCCTGCGGGAAGGCATTGAGCACGATCGACAGCGAGGCCGGCGTCAGCAGGGCCGCGCCGACGGCCTGCAGCACGCGCGCGGCGATCAGCCAGCCGACGCTGCCGGCGAGGCCGCAGGCGGCGGAGGCGGCGATGAACACGGTGACGCCGAACAGGAAGACCCGCTTGCGGCCGTGCGTGTCGGCGAGCCCGCCGGCGGGGATCAGCATTGCGGCGTAGACGACGGTGTAGGCGTTGAGCACCCACGACATGTCGGCGGCCGTGGCCTGCGGAAAGCCGGCACGCAGCGCGCCGAAGGCGGCGTACAGCATCGTGCTGTCGAGCGACACCAGGAAGGCGGCGACGCTCGCGACCCAGAAGACGGGCCACGGGGAGGTGCGCGGGGCGGGTGGTTCGACAACGACGGGGGTGGCGATGCTCATGGGGCTTGCTCGGAAGGTGTTGCGGTGTCGTACTGCAGCAGCAGGGCTTGGCGTGAGCCCGACAACAGGGCACGGCCTTCGGTGGTGTTGCCGAGCGCACGGGCCAGTTGCAGCGAGCCGACCAGCGTGCCGGTGATGACGCCGGCGGCGGCGCGGTGCGTCTCGGGCAAGGCAGTCGTCACGCGATCGACGAGGCGGCGCACGCGCTGCGCGGAGGCCTCGCGCACGAGCTCGGACTGGCGCGGCATGTCGGAGCCGAGCGCGGCGACCGGGCAGCCGCTGTCCATCGACACGAGGTGGCGATCGGCGAGGTAGGCATCGACGAGGGCGCGGAACGGGCTGACGCCTCGGGCGGCGCGTTGCGCGGTAGACCGTGCGACGTTGTCGGCGCTCTCGCGGCCGGCGTGTTCGAGCGCTTCGACGAGCAGTGCATCGCGCGATTCGAAGTGCGCATAGAAGCCGCCGTGTGTGAGCCCGGCGTCCTTCATCACGTCGGCGACGCCGAGGCCGGCGTAGCCATGGCGGCGGATCGCGCGGGCGGCGGCCTCGACGATGCGCTCATGGGTTTCTTCCTTCCGGGTGTTGGCGTGGCGTGCCATCGGTGTCTGCCTGCCGGGCTTGTTAATATGACACTGATCATATTCTTGTTCGTCGTTTTGTGCTTGTGCGGGCAAAGGCGCGGGTGGGGAGGCTGTGGCTCGCCGGCCGGTGCGGTCATCGCCCCGTCCTGATTGGCGCTCCACAGCCTCCCCACCACTGAAGTGACCGACGAAGCGCGCCAACGCTCGCATGCTCGTCGGTCACTTCAGTCTTTTCCCCCAACAAGAGTGGGCGGTGTTGCGCGGCGGGTGAGGAACAGCCCAGCAGCTACTCCTTCACCGAACCGGTCATCCCCGACACATAGTGCTCGACGAAGAACGAGTAGATGAAGGCGACAGGCAGCGACCCGAGCAACGCCCCCGCCATCAGCGAGCCCCAGTGGTACACATCCCCTTCCACCAACTCCGTGATCACCCCCACCGGCACCGTCTTCATCTCCGACGACGAGATGAAGGTCAGCGCGTAGATGAACTCGTTCCACGACAGCGTGAACGCGAAGATGCCGGCCGAGATCAGCCCCGGTACTGCCAGCGGCAGCACGATCTTGATCAGGATCTGCCAGCGGCTCGCGCCATCGATCAGCGCGCATTCCTCCAGCTCATACGGGATCGAGCGGAAATAGCCCATCAGCAGCCAGGTGCTGAACGGGATCAGGAAGGTCGGGTACGACAGGATCAGCGCCATCCGGGTGTCGAACAGCCCGAGCTGAAAAATGATCGCCGCCAGCGGGATGAACAGGATCGACGGCGGCACCAGGTAGGCCAGAAAGATCGCCGCCCCCGCCGGCTTCGCACCCTGGAACCTCAGCCGCTCGATCGCGTACGCCGCGAGCACCGAAGCCACCAGCGACAGGATCGTCGACGTCACCGACACCAGCACCGTGTTCCACAGCCACTCCGGATACGCCGTCTCGAACAGCAGCTTGTGGAAATGCGCAAACGTCGGCTTGATGATCCAGAACGGGTTGCCGGTGCGCGCCAGCAACTCCTCGTTCGGCTTGAACGAGGTCACCACCATCCAGTAGAACGGGAACAGCAGCACGAACACGAAGATGCCGAGCGGGATGTAGACCGTCACCCAGCGCCGCGGCAGCGTCTGCAGGTAGTCCATGCCCTGCGAATCGGGCTTGTCCTGCGTCTTCATTTGTCACCGCCCTGCTGCCAGGCCCGGCGCTGCAGCCCGAAGTAGCTGAACATGATGGCCGCCAGCAGGAACGGCACCATCAGCGTCGCCAGCGCCGCGCCCTCGCCCAGCGCCCCGCCGGGAATCGCGCGCTGGAACGCGAGGGTCGCCATCAGGTGCGTCGCGTTCAGCGGGCCGCCGCGCGTCAGCACGTAGATCAGCTGGAAGTCGGTGAAGGTGAACAGCACCGAGAAGGTCATCACCACCGCGATGATCGGCGACAGCAGCGGCAGCGTGACGTGCCGGAACTGCTGCCACGGCGTTGCGCCGTCGATCGCCGAGGCCTCGTAGTACGACGGCGAGATCGTCTGCAGCCCTGCCAGCAGCGAGATCGCGACGAAGGGCACCCCGCGCCACACGTTGGCGACGATCGTCGAGAAGCGCGCGTTCCACGGGTCGCCGAGGAAATCGACATACCGGTCGATCCAGCCGAGCTTCATCAGCACCCAGCTC
>NZ_JBFUCB010000677.1:0-3121 GCF_056405435.1 Rhizobacter sp. P1_G5
GCGTTCGCGCGATTCCTGCAGCCGCGCGGCGGAGGCCCGGTTCAGCTCGGGCACCGCCGATTCGTCGAGCCCGAGCGCGGCACAGCGCGCGTGCGACTGCGCGATCGCCTGCAGGTGCTGCGGCGACGCCACGTCGGCCGCGGTTCGGGTGGCGGGGGACTGAGAGAGCATGCTGCCTCCTTCGCGTGCCGCATTCTGCATGTTCGGGCGGGATCGCGCTGAAGCCGGCCCCGGCTGTCACAATCTGCGCCTTTCAAGCAAGGGCACGGGCGCGGAATGAGAGGCGCGGAATGAGTCGGGCGCGGCGGTCGCCGAGGATGTTGGTGCTGGCATTGGCCTGTGTGATGCTGGGCGCGGCGGCCGAATGGCGGCGCGCTGCCATCACGGGTGCGACGGCTCGTGAACCGCGGCTGGCGGTGAAGCCGGTGAATGGGCCCGCGAAGATGCCGCGCCTCGTGCCCCGCTCGTCGCAGCGCATCCCGATGCCTGACGGCGTGCCCGCTGCCCATGCCAGCGCACTGACGGTGCTGCCGAACGGCGAGCTGCTCGCGTTCTGGTGGGCCGGTTCGCGCGAGAGCGCACCCGACGTCAGCCTGTACCTCGCCCGTTGGGCCGACGGCCGCTGGAGCTCGGCACAGAAGGTGGTCGACCGCGCGGGCCTGGGCCGCCAGCTCGGCTTCGGCGTGCGCCGCATCGGCAACCCGTCGGCCTGGGTCGCGCCGGATGGCCGCGTGCATGTCTTCATGGTCGCGACCGGACTGGGCGGCTGGGCGGCGGCGCGCGTCGTGCAGCTCGAATCCGCCGATGCGGCCCGCAGCTTCGCGGTGCGCCGCGTGCTGCCGCTGACGCCGCTGGCCGACACCAGCGTGCTGGTGCGCACCAACCCGGTCGGGCTCGACGATGGCGGCTGGCTGCTGCCGGCCTACTTCGAGCTGCGCAACAAGTACCCGATGGTCGTGTCCTTCGATGCCGACGGCGCGCCGCGCTGGCTGAGCCGCATCGGCCGCTCGACGACCGCGCTGCAGCCGGCGCTGCTGCCGGTGTCGGGCACCGAGCTGCGCGCGGTGATGCGCGACATCGGCCCGTCGCACCGCGTGCAGCAGGCGGTGAGCCACGACGCCGGCCGGCACTGGGAAGACGTTGCGCCGCTCGAGATCCCGAACCGCGACGACTCGGTCGCCGCGCTGCGCCTGGCCAACGGCGGCTACGTGCTGCTGCACAACGACACGCTGCCCGGCGGCTCGCCGCGCCAGTGGCTGCGGCTGTCGACCTCGGCCGATGCGCAGGCCTGGACGCCGGCACTCGACGTGCAGCGCGGCAACGCCGGCGACGAGTTCTCGTACCCGAGCGTGCAGCAGCTGGGCCGGCAACTGCACGTCACCTACACCGCGCAGCGGCAGGCGATCGGGCACCAGGTCTATGACATCGAGGACGGGGAGGGCGCGCCAYGACGCTGCCTGAACTCGGTCAGCAGATCGTCTGGGCACGGCTGGCGTGGGGCGTGGTCGGCGCGGCGCTGCTGTTGTCGCTGCTGCCGCTGCGAGGAACGAAGCCACGCGCTGCCGTTGCACTGCTCGCGCTGGCCGCGATGTGGCTGCCCGGCCCGGCCTCGCCGGCCTGGTGGCTCGGCCTCGCATTCCAGCAACCGAGCGGGCTGTTCGCCGCGTTGTGCGGTGTCTCGGTCTGGAAGCGCTTCGTCGATCGCCCCGCGCAGCAGACCCTGCCGCCCGCGCTGGCCGCGGCCCTGGTGGCCGGCGGCCTGGTGCTCTATGCCGATGCGGTCGGCGCGCTGTCGCTCGGCCTGTACCCGTGGGGTTTCGATGCGGTGCAGGCGCCTGTGGCAGCCGTCGTGCTGTCGGTGTTCGCGCTCGCGGTGATCGTGCGCGGCCGGCAGCACGCGGCCGCCTGGGCCGTGCTGCTGGCGCTGACCTTCCATGCCGTGACGCACCTGCCGACCGGCAACGTCTTCGATGCGCTGCTGGACCCGCTGCTGTGGCTGTGGGCGCTGGCACGCTGCGTGGCGTTCCTGATCGCGCGGCTGCGTGGCCGCGCGACCGTGGCGCCGACCTCCTGAGATCGAATCGACCATGTCCCTGCTGCGTCCGCATCTTCGCCTCGCCCTCGCGATGGCCGCCGTGCTCCTCGTCGTCGGCACCGTGTACCGCGCCGTCTTCGGCCTCTGGTTCGCACCGCCCGACGCGGCGCTGTCGGCCGGCGACTGGGCCGCCGCGCTGTGGCTGGGCGCGCGCTTCGACCTGCGCGTCGCGCTCGACAGCGTGCTGCTCGCCTGGCTGCTGGCCACGCTGCCGTGGGTCGGCCGCTGGCTGCGCCCGCCGCGCGCGCACGCCTTCTGGTGGACGTACTGGATGCTCGCCGCCTTCGTGTGGGCGCTCGGCGTGGTGCTCGATGCCGGGCACTTCGCGTACCTCGCGCAGCGGCTGACGGCGGTCGTCATCTCGCTGGCACGCGACATCGGCGAGGCCACCGGCATGGTCACGCAGACCTACCCGGTCGGGCGCATCACGCTGGCGGTCATCGCCTGGCTGGTGCTGTGCCATTTCATCTTCGGCTGGCTGTGGCGCCTTGTCGTCGGTACCTCGGCTGTCCCTGCGCCGCCGGTGCCGCGCAAGCGCTGGCAGGTCGGTGTCGCCGAGACGCTGGTCGTTCTGCTCGGCGTGTTCGGCATCCACGGCAAGTTCTCGCAATACCCGCTGCGCTGGAGCGATTCGATCGAGCTGCAGAACGCGTTCGCGCAGCAACTGTCGCTGAACCCGCTGCACAACCTGTACGACACCTGGACCTTCCGCGCGCAAAGCCTGGGCGATGCGCAGATGCGCCCCGATGCCGATGCGATCCGCGCCTTCGTCGGCCTGCCGCCGCTGAAGCCGGGCGAGCCGATCTCGTTCCTGCGCAGCGTGCCGCCCAAGCCCGAGCGTGCCGGCCAGCCGCCGATGAACGTCGTGCTGGTGCTGCTGGAGAGCTTCGCGGCGCACAAGGTCGGCGCGATCGGCAGCCCGCTGGGCGCGACGCCGAGCTACGACGCGCTCGCGAAGGACGGCCTGCTGTTCACGCGCATGATGAGCGCGCACGGCCACACCGCGCGCGGCGTGTTCACCACCGT
>NZ_JBFUCB010000678.1:0-3117 GCF_056405435.1 Rhizobacter sp. P1_G5
TCAGGAGGGAGCGCAAGGGGCGGCAAAAGTCCCCGTAATGGCCCGAATTATTGCAACCGCAATACTTACGGGCGACTACAGTGACCATGGGCGTCCGAATTACCTTCAGAAGCGACGAGTTTATGTGATTGGCGAGGAATATTACCAATGGCAAAGTTATTCCAATCTAGAAGGAAATCTTCCTGGGGGCGCGACTTACACCAAGTACGACATCCACCCATTGCTCGAAAGCGAACTGGACGATGGCGGTGATTTCGAGGAGCGTGGGGAGGAGAGAATAATAATTTCATCAAACGGAGATGTTTTCTATACTGCCAATAAATTTGTGGATATCACTCAGTTTTCTCTCACATAATGACTTTCCCAATTCAATCGGATCGCAACCGCGATGAATCGCACGTTCTAGCGGCGCGCAAGCGATGTCGATCTGGTGGGTCGCTGTGGGCAGCGGCAGACGTGTGTTCACTTGAGACTCCGACCTTCGTGCAACGCACCGCCGCAGCGGCGAGTGGCAGTTGGTTGCCAAGCCTTTAAATGAGAGGACAGGGGAGCAGGTGCACGAGGCCCTCTGCTGCGTTCAACAGGCAATTGCGAGCAGCGATCAATGAAATTTGGAGGAGGATGTCGTCATGCCGAAGCTGCCACCGCGAGTCGGCGCCGTCGATGCAGATAATTTCTTGGGGGTCGTTCCTCACAAGGAGGTTGACTTCAACTTTATCGGCTACCTACTAGCCTGTCACCTTGTTATCGAGCATTACCTCGACGAATTCTTGTTGAGCCGCGCGCCGGATTTAGCATGGGATAAGCCCCGCCTGACCTTCGCTCAGAAGGCTGACCTCTTTCCGCATGCGATGTTTCCGAACGGTGACGAAGTGGTTGCCGGCATTCGACACATCAACGCCCTGCGAAATAAACTCGCCCACAACCTGGAAACGAAAGCGGAAGAATTCGACTACCTCCCCTTTACGCGACTCTTGGAGAAGATTAGCTGGGAGATGGTTCCGACGACGCCGATGGAACTTCTGGAGGCCTTTGTCGACGCGCTGAGCGCCCTGTTCCTTGGGTGGCTTGCAAGTGATACCTATCACACCCGCTGGCGCCAAGAAAGGCAGGGAGCAGAAAAAAACGTTGAACCGAAGAAGCGCCATCCGACAAGCCCTCGTTGACGAACAGTCGTCAATAGGGACACGCTCCGCAGGCGCAGCGCACCGCCGCTTTGCGGCAACAAGCAGGCGCGCGACGATCGCGCGTGACAGGCCGCAACCTCTACGCAGGTGACTTTCCTTAAAAGTCGTACCAGTGCTCCGTGACCACTGTCACGTCGATCGTCTTCACCTCGCCCGTATTGACTTCCGTCACCGTGCACCGCTGGACCCCGCTGAGGGTGTTGGCCTTGCCCACGACCGACGGCGCAGCGGCATTGCGCCGGAACTGTGTCGTCGGCAAGTTGGGTGACATCGCGGTCGCGGCCGACCCCGACAATGTCGCCCAGGCATAGGTGAAGACCCCCGCCCCGCCCTGGACCGTCAGCGTCACAGGGCTGGTGGTCACTGGCACGGATGCACCCCGAGTCGCCGTGAAGCCCGAGCCCCACACGGTCGCCGTCGAGGCCGTCAACACGAACGAACCGCTGAAGACCTTCCGCGCGACGCCACCCGCATCGAACCGCCAGATCTCGCGCGCCTTGCGCGGCGTGCCACCTGGGTCGTAACGCCACACCTCGCGAGCCTTGCGCGCCACACCCCCCGCGTCATATCGCCACATCTCTGCCATGTGCGCGGCTCCCGTCAGTAGACGAACACGATGTCGCCCGGCGCGCCGCCCGACGGCTGGCGGCGGGCATCGTGCCAGCCGAGCTGCAAGAGCAAGCCAAGCGTCCAGTCGCCTCGGCGGCCTTGCTCGGACCGGTGATTCGAGCGTGGCTGAACTCCGGTGAACCGTCGCAGAGTGACCAGGACACTCTCGGTCCCATGATCAATGGTCTGGCGCCACTCAAGTTGATCGATCTCAACTATCAGTGGGCCGAGCGATGGGTGCGCCACATGAAGTTGGAGAGCAACCTGTCGCCRGGCAGCATACGAAAGCGCGTGCAAGCTGTTGCTCGCGCGATCGACTGGCACCTCCGCAAGTCGCCCGCCGCAATGGTCGGCAATCCACTGCGCCTGTTGCCTCGCGGGTACTCCAGCTACAACGCGAAGGACGCGCGAGAAGTCGAAGCGCTCGGCAAGGCGGCGAGGATCGATGTACAACGCGACCGCCGCTTGCTGCCCGCCAAGGGGACCGAGCTGGGTGAAGAGGCGCTGATCCTGAATGCCCTCGATGGGCACAAGCGTGCGGACCGCGAGAGGCCACTGGCGCTCAAGGATGGGCCCGCCATGCGCATGTTGTTCCAGCTCATTCTGTGGAGCGGCCTGCGTCTCCGCGAGGCCTACACGCTCACCATCGACCAGGTCGACATGCGCTCGCGCGTGATTCTTGTGCGCAGCTCGAAGCAATGGTACGGACGCGAGAAATGGCGCCGCGTGCCCATCCGGCCGGAGCTGCTGCCGGAGTTGAGCAACTACATCGCTGGGTCAGCAGCAGATGAAGCCGGCGCGCTCCTGTTCCCCTTTTGGAATGGAACTCCAGAGAACCTCGCTGCGACGAGCAATCGACTGTCGCAGCGGTTTCGAGGGCTGTTTGCATATGCAGGATGCACCGGTCTCACGGAGCACGACCTGCGCCACGAGGCGACATGCCGTTGGTTCGAGCTGCGCGTGCCTGCGGGCGAGTGGATGTTCCGTGCGGAGGAGATCAACGCAATCATGGGCTGGGCGCCGGGCTCGGTCATGGCAGCACGGTATGCCTCGTTCCGCGCTGAAGACTTGGCGGCGCGGCTGTACACCGCAAGCTAGGCCCCGCGCGCTCAGGCTGCGGTAACGAACTCGCCTACACAAAGTTTTCTGCCGTGTAGGTGTGGTTGGCAGCTGATTTTTGCGCGGTCTGAGCCGAGTTTGGCCCGTTGAGCAACCACAAAGCAAAACGCCTCGCAGTGCGAGGCGTTCTAACTACTTGATTTCACTCTGTTCTTTGGAGGCGCGGGCCGGAGTCGAACCGACCTACACGGATTTGCAATCC
>NZ_JBFUCB010000679.1:0-3113 GCF_056405435.1 Rhizobacter sp. P1_G5
GTGTGTCAGATGGGCGGGGCCTGGGCTCGGTTCGCGCCGAAGCGTCCCGGCGCGGCACGGCCGGGGCCGGCGGCGGCGGCGTGACAACGGCGGCGGCCGCTGCCGCCTCGACCGAGCGCACCTGCATCGCCGACACCACCAGGTCGGAGCGCCCGGCCGATGCGCCGCCCGCGACGCCCTGCCAGGCGGCGGCGTGCATCAGCAGCACGAGGGACAGGGCGGTGAGGGGGGGCAGGATTCGCAAGGGGGCGGGGCGACGGGCAGTCAAGTTGGGGGATGGGAGGCAGATGGGGACCGATCAGGCATCGACAATACGGCAAACCTCATGCCCTTTCCCGGGCCTTTCCCCGATCCTACGGACACCCGATGAAACTCGCCACCTACAAGGACGGCTCGCGCGACGGCCAGCTGGTCGTCGTCTCGCGCGACCTGAGCACCGCCCACTACGCCACCGGCATCGCCACGCGCCTGCAGCAGGTGCTGGACGACTGGAACTTCCTGTCGCCGCAGCTCGAGGATCTTTACGTGACGCTGAACCACGGCAAGACCCGGCATGCCTTCCCGTTCGAGCCGAAGCAGTGCGCCGCGCCGCTGCCGCGCGCCTACCAGTGGGCCGACGGCTCGGCCTTCATCAACCACGTCGAGCTGGTGCGCAAGGCGCGCAACGCCGAGGTGCCGGAGAGCTTCTACACCGACCCGCTGATGTACCAGGGCGGCAGCGACGACTTCATCGGCGCCTGCGACGACATCGTCGTGCCGAGCGAGAAGATGGGCATCGATTTCGAGGCCGAGGTCGCGGTCGTCACCGGCGACGTGCCGATGGGCACCGCGCCGGAGCAGGCGCTGGAGGGCATCCGGCTGCTGATGCTGGCCAACGACGTGTCGCTGCGCCACCTGATTCCGGCCGAGCTGGCGAAGGGCTTCGGCTTCTTCCAGAGCAAGCCGGCGACCGCGTTCAGCCCGGTCGCGGTGACGCCCGACGAACTGGGCGCCGCCTGGAAGGGCGGGCGCGTGCACCTGCCGCTGCAGAGCACCTGGAACGGCAGGAAGGTCGGRCTGTGCGATGCCGGCGAGGAGATGACCTTCCACTTCGGCCAGCTGATCGCCCACATCTGCAAGACGCGCAACGTGCGCGCCGGCAGCATCGTCGGCAGCGGCACGGTCAGCAACAAGGACTGGTCGCGCGGCTACAGCTGCATCGCCGAGAAGCGCGCGATCGAGACCATCGAATCGGGCGAGCCGAAGACCGAGTTCATGCAGTTCGGCGACACGATCCGCATCGAGATGAAGGGGCTCGACGGGCATTCATTGTTCGGTGCGATCGACCAGCAGGTGCGGCAAGGCGGCGGCACGTCCGACGCGGCGGACTGACCTGGGGGAACTGACGCGATGGACATCCGCTCGCTCTGGGATTTCGACGACCCGGCGGCCTCGGAGGCCCTGTTCCGCCGCCTGCTCGCCGATGCGCAAGGTGACGACGCGCTGTCGCTGCGAACGCAGATCGCGCGCACGCACAGCCTGCGGCGCCAGTTCACCGAGGCCCATGCCGAACTCGATGCGATGCTGCAGGCGCTGGACGCGGCGGGCGCCGAACCGCGGGTACGCCACCTGGTGGAACGCGGCCGCACGCTGCGCTCAGCCGGCGAGCGCCAGCAGGCCAGGCCGCTGTTCGCGCAGGCGGTCGATCGGGCGCGCGACGCGCGGCTCGATGAGCTGTTGGTGGACGCGATGCACATGCTCGCGCTCGTCGAGCCGGACACGGCTGACCAGTTGGCCTGGAACGACCGCGCACTGGCCGTCGCGCTGGCATCGGACGAAGCCAACGCCCGCGCCTGGGAAGGCTCGCTGGCCAACAACATCGGGATGAGCCTGCACGGCGCCGGCCGTTTCGACGAGGCGCTGGCGAGCTTCCGGCAGGCGCTCGCGGCGCGCGAGCGTGACGGTCGCCCCTCGCAGGTGCGGATTGCGCAGTGGATGGTGGCGTGGACGCTGCGCGCGATGAAGCGCCACGCCGAGGCACTGGTCCTGCAGCAGCGGCTGGAGCGGGAGTGGGCTGCCGCGGGCGAGGTGGACGGCTGGGTCTATGCCGAGCTGGGCGAGAACCTCGCCGCACTCGGTCGCGAGCCAGAGGCGGGGCCGTGGTTCAGCCGCGCGATCGATGCGCTGGGGAACGACCTGCCGGATCCGGACACCCTGGCGCGGTGGCGCCGTGTGGTCGGTTGAGCGCCAATCCGGGACTCAATGGTCGTAGACGGTGTCCAGCGACCGGAACCCCTTGACCTCGATCGGGTTGCCCGACGGGTCGCGGAAGAACATCGTCCACTGCTCGCCGGGCTGGTTCTCGAAGCGCACGCCCGGTGGCAGCACGAAGTCGGTACCCGCGGCCTGCAGCCGCTGCGCGAGCGCCTGCCAGTCGGGCAGCTCCAGCACCACGCCCAGGTGCGGCATCGGCACCAGGTGCGCACCGACGCGGCCGGTGTCGGTGGTCGCGAACGGCTCGCCCCGATGCAGCGACAGCTGGTGCCCGAAGAAGTCGAAATCGACCCAGGTGTCGGTGCTGCGGCCCTCGCGGCAGCCGAGCACGCCGCCGTAGAAGCGGCGCGCGGCATCGAGGTCGGTGACGTGGAAGGCGAGGTGAAACAGGCTGCGCATGGTGTGGTGGATTCTCGCGCAGCTTGGCTACAGTCGCAGCCATGACGCCTTCCACCCTCGCCCTCGCGCGCCGGCTGCTTGCCGCCCTCCCGTTGCTGTGGTTCGCCGCCGGCGCGCCCGCGCAGGAGGCCGACCCGGCCTGCGCGCAGCAGGCCGCCGCGCAGCAGGCGCGTGCGCTGAGGGCGCAGTCCGATCCCGGCGGCTCGCGCGACCGCGGCTTCCTGTGGCGCCTCAGCAAGGGCGGTCACGACTCATGGCTGTACGGCACGATGCACGTCGCGCGGCCCGACTGGGTGATCCCGGGCCCGGCGGTCGCCGCCGCGCTGCGCGAGAGCCAGCGCATCGCGCTCGAACTCGACATCACCGACGCCGACATCGCGCGCCGGCTCGGTGCCGCGCAAGCCCCCAGTGGCGGCGAGYCGCTGCCCGCGGCGCTGGAGCAACGCCTGCAGGGCCAGGCG
>NZ_JBFUCB010000680.1:0-3104 GCF_056405435.1 Rhizobacter sp. P1_G5
CCACCCGCGCGACGGCCTTCGGGCTGTGCTGGGACGGCATCAAGCGGTAACGGTTCACCAGGCTCCACCGGTCGGATAACCCTGCACTTCCGCTCGGCTATCCGAATGGGCAGACACTGCGGCCGCTTGACGCGCCCTTGCCCGAGAGCTATCGTTTAAGTGAATTTTCGTTCATCTAAGAAGTTGTCCCCCTCTCTTCCCCTCTCCTCACCACCCCAGGGAGCCAGCCAGCCATGAGCACGCTCAACATCAACGGCCAGAACCGCCAGGTCGATGCCGATCCCTCCACCCCCATCCTCTGGGCCCTGCGCGACACGCTCGGCATGACCGGCACCAAGTTCGGCTGCGGCCAGGCGCTGTGCGGTGCCTGCACCGTGCACCTGAACGGCCAGGCGATCCGCTCGTGCGTGACGCCGATCTCGGCCGCCGCCGGCCAGAAGATCACGACGATCGAGGCCGTGACCGCCGGCACCGACAAGGTCGGCAAGGCCGTCCACGAGGCCTGGGTCAAGCACGACGTGGCGCAGTGCGGCTACTGCCAGAGCGGCCAGATCATGTCGGCCACCGCGTTCCTGAAGAGCGTGCCGCACGGCAAGGTGCCCACCGAAGCCGAGATCGATTCGGCGATGGCCGGCAACATCTGCCGCTGTGGCACCTATGCGCGCATCCGCGCTGCCATCACCGACGCCGCCCGCGCGCTGGCATAAGGAGCCCACCATGCATTTCGAACCCACCCTCCTCGAGCTGCCGAAGCACCTGCGTGCCATGCTCGACGCGCAGCAGGACCCGGTCGCCACCGAAGGCCTGCCGCGCCGCAGCTTCCTGAAGCTGACCGCCGTCAGCGGCTTCGCGCTCGGCGCGTTCCCGCTCGGCACGATGGCGCAGGACGCCGCCAAGCCGGCCGGCGGATTGAAGCCCACGCAGCAACCCTCGGCCTTCGTCCACATCGACAAGGACGGCAGCACCACCATCACGATCAACCGGCTCGACTTCGGCCAGGGCGTGCAGACCGCGCTGCCGATGATCCTGGCCGAGGAGCTCGATGCCGACTGGTCCAAGGTCAGGAGCGCGCACGGCAGCAACGACCCGGCCTACATCGACCCGGTGTTCGGCATCCACATCACCGGCGGCTCCGGCTCGATCGCGCACTCGTACACGCAGTACCGCGAGCTCGGCGCGCGCACCCGCGCGATGCTGGTGAGCGCCGCCGCGGCGCGCTGGAAGGTCGATGCGGCCACGCTGCGCACGCAGAACGGCGTGGTGATCGGCCCGGGCGGCAAGAAGCTCGGCTATGGCGAACTCGCCGAAGCCGCGATGAAGCAGCCGGTGCCCGAGACCGTCACGCTGAAGGATCCGAAGACCTTCAAGCTGATCGGCCGTGCGACCGGCCGGCTCGACGCGAAGGCCAAGTCCAGCGGCAAGCAGGGCTACGGCATCGACGTGCGCCTGCCCGGCATGCTGACGGCGGTGGTCGCGCACCCGCCGGTGTTCGCGGCGAAGCTGAAGTCGGTGGACGACAGCGCGGCCAAGGCCGTCAAGGGCGTGAAGGCCGTGCTGCGCATCCCGGTGGACCGCGGCGGTGAAGGTGTTGCCGTGGTCGCCGATGGCTACTGGGCCGCCAAGCAGGGTCGCGATGCGCTGAAGCTCGAGTGGGATGCGAGCGGCGTCGAGAAGGTCGACACCGCGGCGCAGCTGGTGCAGTACCGCGAGCTGGCCACCAAGCCGGGCGCGCGCAAGTACGACGCCGATGTCTCGAAGTTCGACGCCGCGCCGCACAAGATCACCGCCGAGTACGTGTTCCCGTACCTCGCGCATGCGCCGATGGAGCCGCTGAACTGCACCGTGCGTGCGGCCGACGGCAAGGTCGAGCTGTGGATGGGCTCGCAGATGCCTGGCCTCGACGGCCTGGCGGCCTCGAAGGTGCTGGGCGTGCCGCCGCAGAACGTGCAGGTGCACGTGCAGATGGCCGGCGGCGGCTTCGGGCGCCGCGCGATCGCGAGCAGCGACTACGTCGTCGAGGCATGCTCGGTGGTGAAGGCGGCGCAGGCGGCCGGCATCCAGGCGCCGATCCGCACGCTGTGGAGCCGCGAGGACGACGTGAAGGGCGGCTACTACCGGCCGATGCACCTGCACACCGCGAAGATCGGCTTCGATGCGCAGGGCAACGTGCTGGCCTGGGACCACGTGATCGTCGGCCAGTCGATCCTCGGCGGCACGCCGTTCGAGCCGATGATGGTGAAGGACGGCATCGACGGCACCGCGGTCGAGGGCATGAAGGAGCCGTATGCGGTGCCGATGCGCCTGACGGTGCACCACCCGAAGCAGAACGTGCCGGTGCTGTGGTGGCGCAGCGTGGGGTCCACGCACACCGCGTTCGCGATGGAGACGCTGGTCGACGAGATCGCCCGCACCACGAAGCAGGATCCGGTGGCCTACCGCATGAAGCTGATGGGCGACGAGCACCCGCGCCACAAGGCGGCATTGCAGCTGGCGGTCGATCGCTCGGGCTACGGCAAGAAGACGCTCGCGCCGGGCCGCGCCTGGGGCGTGGCGGTGCACGAGTCGTTCAACTCGGTGGTGGCCTACGTGGTCGAGGCCTCGGTGAAGGACGGCACGCCGACGCTGCACCGCGCGACGGCCGGCGTGCACTGCAACCTGGTCATCAACCCGAAGACGCTGGAAGCGCAGGTGCAGGGCGGCGCGCTGATGGGCTTGTCGATGTGCCTGCCGGGGGCGGCGATCACGCTGAAGGACGGCGTGGTCGAGCAGAGCAACTTCGGCGATTTCGTGGTGCCGCGCATCACCGACATGCCGCAGATCGAGGTGCACACCGTGCCGAGCGGCGACGCGCCGACCGGCATGGGTGAACCGGGCCTGCCGCCGCTGGCGCCGGCCTTCGCGAACGCGGTGGCCTCGCTGACGGGCAAGCCGATCCGCGAGCTGCCGTTCAAGCTGGCGTGATGTGAGTTGGAGGCCGACGCGCGAGCGCTGGCCTCCTCGCGGAAACCAGGGCTCTGGCGCTCAGGCATGCGCTACCCTCATGCGCCACACGGAGCATGAGATCGCAGACATGAGAAACGGTGAACGGGCGACGGGCGGAAAGC
>NZ_JBFUCB010000681.1:0-3097 GCF_056405435.1 Rhizobacter sp. P1_G5
CGGCCGATGCGCGCGGCCGCCTTCGGTGCCCGCTGCGGCTCGTCGACGCAGATCTGCACGGTGCTGGTCGCCGAATCGCTCGGCAAGCGCCAGGACGCCGAACGCGCGGTGGCCCTGGCCGCACTGGCCGCCTCGGTGCTGCTGGCGCTCTCGCTGGCCCTGCTCGCGGTGGTGGCGGTGCGGCGCGGCCTGCGGCCGCTGCAGCGCGCATCGGTCGAGATCGGCGCGCGCTCGCTGCAGCGCCTGGAACCGATCGAGCTGGCCACCGTTCCGCGCGAGGTGATGCCGTTCGTGCTGGCCCTGAACGACCTGTTCGGGCGGCTGCGCACCGCGGCATCGGCCCAGCGCGCCTTCGTCGAAGACGCCGCGCACCAGCTGCGCACGCCGCTCTCGACCTTGCGCGTGGAAGCGGCGCAGGTGCTGACGCAGACCTGCCCTTCCTCGCTGAAGCCGACGCTGCTGCGGCTGTATGCCGCCGCCGAGCGCGCCTCGCACCTGGTGCAGCAGCTGCTGACGCTGGCCCGCACCGACGGCGCCGTGCTCGGCGACGGCACGCCGCTGCCGCGCATCGACCTGGCCCGGCTGGCGGCGGAGTACGCGAACAACTGGCTGCGCCCCACGCTCGCGATGGAGCAGGACCTGGGCTTCGATCTCGAGCCGGCCTTCGTCGAGGGCGATGAGCTGCTGCTGCGCGAGTTGCTCGGCAACCTGGTGCACAACGCGATCGAACATGCGGGGGCTGGCGTCAGCATCACCGTGCGCACGCGCAGCGTGGCCGGGCGCGCGGTGCTGGAAGTGATCGACGACGGCCGCGGCGTGCTGCCCGAGGAGCTGGAGCACGTCTGGGGCCGTTTCCGCCGTGGCAAGCTGGCCGGCGGCCTCGGCACCGGCCTGGGCCTGGCCATCGTGCGCGACATCGCGCGCCTGCACGGCGGCGAAGCCACGCTGCAGCCCGGCGTCGGCGGCACCGGCCTCGCGGTCACCGTGAGCCTGCCGCAGAGTCCCGAACACATCACCACCGACCCTGAAGCCGAACCTGTCGTCAACCTGTYGTAGGTAGAAACCGATGGCGGTCGCGGAGGCCCCACTGCCTAGAGTGGGCCACCTCTCACGGAGCCACCATGATCGACAGAAACCTCGCGCGGGGACTCACCCTGACGGCCGTCTCGCTGGCCTTCGGACTCGGGGCGCTGCAGTACCCCATCGGCGACTTGAGCCGCGCCGGCGCCGGCATGTTCCCGCTGATGATGAGCTGCCTGCTGCTGCTGATCGCGATCGCCACCATCGTGCGCTCGCGCTTCGTCGCCTCGGAACGCTTCGAGTTCAAGCTGAGCAACATCGGCCTGCTGCTGGCCAGCCTGTGCGCGTTCGCGCTGGTCTCGCGGCTGCTGAACATGACGGCCGGCATCGTCGCGCTGGTGTTCCTGTCGGCCTTCGCCGGCTCGGCGAAGTACTCGATCGTCCGCAACGTCAAGGTGTCGGTCGGCCTGTTCCTGGTGGCGCTGGCCTTCCAGAAACTGCTCGGCCTGAGCCTCAACCTGTACTGAGGCACAGCACGATGGACCTGCTCCACAACCTCGCCTTCGGCTTCAGCCACGCGCTGACGTGGCAGAACCTGCTGTTCTGCGCCATCGGCTGCACGGTGGGCACCCTGGTCGGCCTGCTGCCGGGCCTCGGGCCGCTCGCCACCATCAGCCTGCTGCTGCCGCTCACGTACTCGATCCCCACCACCGGCGCGCTGATCATGCTGGCCGGCATCTACTACGGGGCCCAGTACGGCGACAGCGTCAGTGCGATCACGATGAAGATCCCGCACGCCAGCAGCATCGTGGCCTGCATCGACGGCTACCAGATGACGCTGAAGGGCAAGACCGGCCTGGCGCTGTTCACCGCCGGCGTGTCGAGCTTCATCGGCGGCACGGTGGCGATCGTCGTGCTCACCTTCCTGGCGCCCAGCCTCGGCGAGGTGGCGTTCCTGTTCGGCCCGGCCGACTACTGCGCGCTGATGCTGGTGGGCTTCGTCTGCGTGAGCTTCGTGACGACCGGCAGCCTGCTCAACGGCATGGCAATGTGCCTGATCGGCGTGCTGCTCGGCCAGATCGGCACCGACGTGAACAGCGGCGTGCCGCGCTACACCTGGGACCTGCCGATGCTGGCCGACGGCGTCGGCCTCGTCAGCGTGGCGCTCGGCTGCTTCGGCATCGCCGAGATCACGAAGAACCTCGATTCGCGCGAGGAGCGCTCGCCGTTCAACGGCACCATCCACCTGATCCCGACCTGGGCCGAGTTCAAGCGGATCATTCCGAGCGCGCTGCGCGGCAGCGTCATCGGTTCGTTCCTCGGCATCCTGCCGGGCGGCGGGCCGGTGATCGCGCAGTTCGCCGCCTATGCGGTCGACAAGAAGGTCAGCAAGTACCGCCACGAGATCGGCTCCGGCGCGATCGAAGGCGTGGCCGGCCAGGCGGCGGCCGACGAGGCCGCGGCGCGCACCAGCTTCATCCCGCTGATGAGCATCGGCATTCCGGAGAACGCGGTGATGGCGCTGATGATGGCGGCCTTCGTCATCAAGGGGATCCAGCCGGGGCCGAACATGATCGCCGGCCACCCGGACCTGTTCTGGGGCCTGGTCGCCAGCATGTGGGTGGGCAACTGTTTCCTGCTGGTCCTGAACGTGCCGCTGGTGCGCTACTGGCTGTCGGTGTTCAAGATCCCGTACAGCGTGCTGTTCCCGTCGATCCTGTTCTTCTGCTGCATCGGCACCTACAGCGTCAACAACAACCTCGACGACATCTTCGTCACGGCGGCCTTCGGGCTCGGCGGCTACCTGTTCTCGCGGCTCGACCTGGACGCGGCACCGCTGATGCTGGGCTTCATCCTTGGGCCGATGCTGGAGGAGAACTTCCGCCGCGCGATGCTGCTGAGCCGCGGCAGCTTCAACGTGTTCGCCAGCCGGCCGATCAGCGCGACGCTGCTCGGGTTGATCGCGGTGTTCATCGTGTGGCAGCTCATCTCGTTCGTGATGAAGGCGCGCGCGCCGCAGGTGCAAGCGGCGTAGAGTCGGCAGTTCTGCCACTCCGCCGCCGCGGCGGCGCACGAC
>NZ_JBFUCB010000682.1:0-3084 GCF_056405435.1 Rhizobacter sp. P1_G5
CATCAGCGTCGCGCCCATCGGCGCATAGCCGGCGGTCAGGCCCTTGGCGAGCGTCATCAGGTCGGGCTCGACGCCCTCGGCCTCGCACGCGAACATCGGGCCGGTGCGGCCGAAGCCGGTGATGACCTCGTCGACGACGAACAGGATGTCGAGCTCGCGCGCCGCCTCGCGCATCGCCTTCAGCCAGCCCACCGGCGGCACGACCACGCCGCCCGAGCCCTGGATCGGCTCGCAGAAGAAGGCGGCCACGTTGTCCGCGCCGAGCTCGGCCACCTTGCTGCGCAGCGCCGCCACCGAGGCCGCGATCAGCGCCTGCGGATCGGCCCCGGCCGCGCTGCGGTACCCGTAGGGCGAGGCGATGTGGTGCTGGTTGGGCAGCGGCAGGTCGAAGCCGCGGTGGAACAGCGGCAGCGCGGTCAGCCCGGCGCCGAACGACGACGAGCCGTGGTAGCCGCGCTCCAGCGCGATGAAGTGCTTCTTGTGCGGGCGGCCGGTGTTGTTGTAGTACTGCACGATGAAGCGRCTGGCCGCGTCCACCGCCTCCGAGCCGCCGAGCGTCAGGTAGACGCGCGTCAGCGAGGCCGGCGTGATCTCGACCAGCTTCGCGGCCAGGCGGATCGCCGGCTCGCTGCCGAAGTGGAAGTAGCCGGTGGCATAGGGCAGCTTGCGCATCTGCTCGGCCGCGGCCTGCACCACGCTCTCGTGGCCGTAGCCGATGTTGACGCACCACAGGCCGGCGAAGGCATCCAGCAGCTCGCGCCCGCTCGCATCCTTCAGCCAGGCGCCGTGGCCGGACTCGAGCACGGTGACGCCGCGCTGCTGGTGCTTGCGCCACGGCGCGACCGGGTGGATCAGGTGGTCTCGGTCGAGCGTGATCAGCGCATCGAGGGTGGAAAGGGCTGGCGACGACATGCGGTGGGCTCGTGGTGGTGAGCCTCCAGAATAGGATGGCGCCCCCGGCGCGTGGTGCTGCTTTGGGCCGGCGCGGCGCAACGCAGCATCGTTCTTCGCGGCGGTTCAGCAGAAGATGTGGCGGCGTGCGCGGTCAGTAACCGCGCGCGCGGTCGACGCGGCCGACCATCTCTTCACCGGCCTCGAAGCGCCGCAGGTTGTCCAGCACCACGCGCGCCGCGGTGTCGGGCTGCGTCATGCTCGCGATGTGCGGCGTGAGCCAGATGTTCGGGTGCTGCCAGAACGGGTGATCGGGCGGCAGCGGCTCGGGGTCGGTCACGTCGAGCACCGCGTCGGCGATCCGGCCCTGCGCGAGCGCGGCCAGCAGGTCGACCTGCACCAGCTGCGGTCCGCGCCCGACCTGCACCAGGCCGGCGCCGCGCGGCAGCTGCGCGAACAGCGTCGCGTCCAGGAAGCCGCGCGTCTCGTCGGTCAGCGGCAGCAGGCACACCAGGATCTGCGTGCGCGCGAGAAAGGCCGGCAACTCATCCGCGCCTGCGAAGCACTGCACGCCGTCGACCTGGTGGCGCGAACGGCTCCAGCCGGCGCAATCGAAGCCGAAGCTGCGCAACTGCGCGAGCGCCGCCCGGCCCAGCGAGCCGAGCCCGAGCACGCCGACGCGGCAGTGCCCGGCCGGCCGCACCGGTGCCGCCTTCCACTGCGCCTGCGCCTGCTGGCGCCGGTACTGCAGCATGTCGCGGTGCAGGGCCAGCACCGCCCAGCTGACGTACTCGACCATGCCGCCGATGATGCCGGGCTCGACCATGCGCACGACCGGCAGCCCGGCTGGCAGCGCCGCGAAGTCGAACTGGTCGACGCCGGCCCCCGACGAGAACAGCACCTGCAGGTTCGGGAACAGCTCGCCGAGACGGGCCGGCGGCTCCCAGGCCGCGAGGAAGCGCACCTGCACCGGGTCGCCGATGTCGGGCCAGATGCGAAACGCCAGCGCCGGCGCCTCGCGCGCGAAGATCTCGGCCCACTGGCGCCCGCGCACCGGGTCTGATTTGTAGACGAAGCTCATCGGGTCAGCCGAGCGCCTGGTTGACGAGGGAGAACAGGCGGCTGCCGTCAGCGAGCACCGGCACCGCGCCGCGCACCATCACCGTCGGCGCATCCACGCGCAGCAGCCCCAGGCTCTCCAGCCACTCGGTGAGCCCGCTGTCGAAGTCGATGTCGATGCGCACGAACTTGCCGGCGTTCAAGCCCACCAGGTGGGCGATCAGCGCCTTCGCGCCCTCGACGTCCGGCGCCACCACCGGCCCGAGGCTCAGCCCGCGCCCGAAGCGGCGCAGCATCGCGAAGCCGCGCGCCTGCCCGTCCTGGTCGAGCACCACCGTGTCGGCCTGGGCCAGCAGCGCGCCGATCAGGGCCGGGCGCGGCATGCCGCGCGCCTGCGCGTCGAGCCGCGCCAGCGCCTCGCTGTCGTTGTGGTCGGCCGGGCGCAGGCGCCGGCCGGTGTCCAGCGCGACCAGTGGCGCCGGCAGCGCCGTGCCCTGGTGCTGGCGCACCTCGCCGGTCCGCACGAAGCCCAGGCGCTCGTACAGGCCGCGGCCCTCCGGCGTCGCATGCAGCAGCACGCTGCGCCCGCCGAGTCCGGCCAGCAGCGCCTCCATCAGGCGGTAGCCGATGCGCCGCCCCTGGCAGCGCGGGTCGACGATCACCAGGCCGATGGTCGCGTGCCGTTCACCCCAGGACCAGCTCTGCGCGGTGCCCATCAGCTCGCCGTCGCGCTCGGCGACCAGCCCGCGGCCGAACTCGAAGCTGAACTGCCAGTCGGCGAGCCGGTGCGGCCAGTGCACGCGCAGCGACAGCGCGTGGGCGGCGTCGAGGTCCCGGGCCTCCATGGGCCGCAACGCGACCCCGTCGGCCGCGGTCCCGCTCTTCGAAATGTCAGTCAATGGCTTCTCCAGCGCAGGCGTCTCGTGCGATGGTTCCAAGCTTCCCATCGCCCCGGATAGGACGATCTTGTCGCCGCGATCAAAACCGCAGCTTGCGCTGCACGGGCCGGGCGATTCGCCATTTGCTGCGTTCGCCGGCCTGCGTACGGCCGCAAATTCCGCACCACCCTGCCTAGCATTCGAGCGTCGATTGAACCCCATTTTTGCGAGGCCGGCGCGTGCACACCTTCCATCC
>NZ_JBFUCB010000683.1:0-3080 GCF_056405435.1 Rhizobacter sp. P1_G5
GTGCTGGCCGCCACGCAGCTCTGGTTCACCGGCTACAACCGGGTCGACAAGGCCACCCGCGTGTGGCTGTTCGCCGGCCTGCAGTTCGCGCGCGCGGCGGCCTTCGTCGTGCTGGTGCCGATCGTGCCGATCGGGGCCGCCGCGCTCGGTGCGCACGTGCTCGCCAAGTGGGTGCCGTACCACGTCTACCGGCTGAGCGGCAAGGCCTGGCCGGAGGCGCCTTTCCACCTGATCCGGTTGATGTTCTTCGTGGTGCTGGCCGCGCTGCTCACCTTCGCGCTCGGCTGGTCGGCGATCTTCAACGTGAGTGCGCTCGCGCTGCTGGTGTGGAACCTGTTCCGTGCGCAGCAGGAACTGGCGACGGCCATCGCGGCCGCGCGCCGCCTGGACCGGCCGCCCATGCCGCCGCCGTCATGAGCATCAGCGTGTGCATCGCGACCTACCGCCGGCCCGAGCGGCTCGGCGCGCTGCTGGACGACCTGGTCGCGCAGCAGTGCCTGCCCAGCCAGGTGGTGGTGGTCGACAACGACGCACGCGGCACGGCGCGTGCCGTCGTCGAGCGGCGGCGTGCGGCCGGTGCGCCGTTCGCGATCGACTACGACATCCAGCCCGAGCAGAACATCTCGCTGACGCGCAACCGCAGCGTCGAGTGCGCGCGCGGCGACTGGCTGGCGTTCATCGACGACGACGAACGCRCCCCGGTGGACTGGCTGCGCCGGCTGGCCGCGCCGGCGCGGCACGGCCGGGCCGACGGCGTGCTCGGGCCGGTGCTGCCGGTGCTGCCCGCCGATGCGCCGGGCTGGATCCGGCGCGGCCGCTTCTACGACTGGGCGCGCCAGCCGAGCGGTGCGCTCGTGCCGCCGAACCGGCTGCGCTTCGGCAACGTGCTGCTGCGCGGCGCGCTGCTGCGGGCGATGGCGCAGCCGTTCGACCCGGCCTACGGCCGCACCGGCGGCGAGGACGGCGACCTGCTCGGCCGGCTGGTGCAGCACGGCGCGCGCATCGTCTGGTGCGACGAGGCGGTGGTGCATGAGCCGGTCGAGGCGTCGCGGCTGTCGCTGCGCTGGCTGCTGCTGCGCGCGCTGCGCGGCGGGCAGGACCACGCGCGGCACCGCCTGAACGGCCGTTACGGGCCGCTCACGCGGGCCGGCCGGGTGCGATTCTTCGCGCGGGCGCTCGCGCAGTCGGTGCTGGCCGCGGGACTGGCGCTGCTCGCGTGGCCGGCCGGTCGCCACCGCGCGGTGCACTGGCTGCTGAAGGTCGCGGCCAACCTCGGGAAACTGTCGGTCTTCGCCGGCTGGCACTACCAGGAATATGGCGGCGTGGAACACCCTGGCGGTGCGGTATGAGGACGCCGGGCCGCCCCAAGTCCGAATACCGCAGTGCGAAGCACGGAGGCTCCCAATGAGCTGGCTGCTGCCGGCGCTGCTGTCGCTGCTGGCCGTTCCGGTGGCGGCCTGCTCGGCCTACCTGCTGCTGCTCACGCTGCTGTCGCAGGCGCCGGGCGCGGCGCGGCGCTCGTCGGGCCGGCTGTTCTTCGATGTGATCGTGCCGGCGCACGACGAGGCGGCGGTGATCGACGCCTGCCTGGCGAGCCTGCGGCGGCTGGACTGGCCGGCCGACCTGTACCGCGTGCTGGTCGTCGCGGACAACTGCAGCGACGACACCGCGGCGCGTGCGCGTGCCGCCGGCGCCGTCGTGCTGGAGCGGCACGACCCGCAACGCCGCGGCAAGGGCCATGCGCTGGCACACGCCTTCGCCGCCAGCCGCGCGCACGGGCTGGCGTATGCCGTCGTGGTGGTCGATGCCGATACCGAGGTGTCGCCCAACCTGCTGGAAGCCTTCGCGGCGCGCATCGAGGCCGGCGCGAGGGCGGTGCAGGCCTGCCACGGCGTGCTGAACGCGCAGGCCTCGTGGCGCACGCGGCTGATGGCGATCGCGCTGTCGTGCTTCCATCGCCTGCGCTCGCGCGCCCGCGAGCGGCTGCGGCTGTCGTGCGGCCTGCGCGGCAACGGCTGGTGCGTGACGCACCGCCTGCTGCGCCAGGTGCCGTACCGCGCCTTCGGACTGGCCGAGGACATCGAGTACGGCATCGCCCTCGGCCTGGCCGGGCAGCGCGTGCACTATGCCGACGAGGCGCGTGCCGACGGGCTGATGGTGTCGGGCGACGAGGCCGCCGCGAGCCAGCGCCTGCGCTGGGAAACCGGGCGCCGGCAGCTGGTGCGCGCGCGCGTGCGGCCGCTGCTGCGCGCGGCCCTGCGGACCGATGGCGCGGTCTGCCTGGACCTCGCGCTCGACCTGCTGGTGCTGCCCTTGTCGCAACTGGGCGCGAGCGCCGTGCTGCTGCTCGTGGCGGCGGGCCTCGCGTGGGCGTGGGATCCGGCGGCGCAGGGCTGGCTGTGGCTCGCGGCGGGCTGTGTCGCGAGCCTCGTCGCCTACGTGCTGCGCGGCTGGCAGCTCAGCGGCGTCGGGGTACGCGGCCTGCTCGACCTGCTGCGCGCGCCGTCGTTCGTGCTGTGGAAGCTGCTGCTGGTGCTGCGGGCGCGCGACAGCGCCGAATGGGTGAGGACGAAGCGGGAGCTGCCGTGAACGGGGCGGTGGCCGAGGCCCGGCGCCGGCACCTGGCGGTCGCGCGGCTGTTCAGCAGCTCGGTCGTCAGCCAGGCGGTGCTGTCGGCCGCGAGCTTCGCGATCGGGCTGCTGCTGATCCGCCACGCGGCGGCGGTGGAGTACGGCGCGTTCATCCTCGCGTCGAATGCGATCGCGCTGCTGGCCTCGCTGCAGAACGCGTTCTTCGGGCCGCTGCTGGCGAGCCGGCTGCACCGGCTCGACCGGGCAGGGCGGGCGCGGCTGGTCGGCGGGCTGTACCTGGCGCAGCGCCGCCTGCTGGGCGCGGTCGTCGCCGCGGCGGTGCTGGCGGCGTGCCTGCTGTGGGCCGCGGGCCGGCTGGAGGCGCGCACGGCTGCACTCGCCGGCGCGGCCGCGCTGGCCGCCTGCGTGGTGCTGAACCGCGACTACTTCCGCATGGTGCTGCTGGCCCACCGGCGCGCCACCGAGGTGCTGCAGGTCGACCTGCTGTAT
>NZ_JBFUCB010000684.1:0-3076 GCF_056405435.1 Rhizobacter sp. P1_G5
GGGGATGCGGGCCGGCCTGGGGCGGCCCGGCGCTCGGCCCGTTTCAGCTGAAGAAACGGCTCGGCGGCGCCCCCACCGAGCGCCGCACCATCGCGCTGAACGCGCTCGCGCTCGCATAGCCCAGCTCGGCCGCGATCACGCCCATCGGCTGCTTGCGCGCCGCCATCGACAAGGCCTTGGCCAGCAGCACCTGCTGGCGCCACTGGACGAAGGTGGTGCCGAGCTGCTGGCGGAACAGGCGCGCGACGGTGCGCGGGCTCGCGCCGGTGTCCCTGGCCCAGCCGTCGAGCGTGGCGTGGCGTGTCGGATCGTCGAGCACCGCCTCGCACAGCGTGCGCAGCCGCTTGTCGGCCGGCAGGTCCACGCCCAGGCGCACCGGGCGGGCCCGGCGCAGCTCGTCGAGGATCAGCGCGGAGAGCCGCTGCTCGCGCTGCAGTTCGCCGGCGCCGAGCGGCGGGCCGCCGCCGTCGGGCTGCACGTTCATCTCGAGCACCAGCGCGCGCAGCAGCTCCGACACCTCGAGCACCCGGCACTGCCGCCACGGCGCCTGCTCGCCCGGCGCGACACCCGGGCCGCTGCGCCCGCGCGGCTGCAGCAGGTACAGCGTGCGCAGGTCGGCATCCTCGACGACGCTGACGGCGTGCTCCATGCCAGCCGGGATCCACAGCGCGCGTGACGGCGGCACGAGGTAGGTGCCATGCTCCATCGTCAGCCGCACGACGCCGGTGGACGACAGCGCGACCTGCGCCCACGGGTGGTCGTGCGGCACGACGCGGGTGTCGGTGCCCAGGTGGTGCTGCTTCGCGCGCAGCGGCCGCTGCGGCGTCGGCATGTACAGGTGGGGGGTGAGCGGGCCTATCGGTGGCGTGCTCATGGTGGTGTGCTCATGGTTGGCAGGATCTCGACAAGGATTGACAGGCTATCGCAATCCGGCCGCCTCGTCACTGCCTACCATCGGGGCTCGATTCCACCTGCCGAACTCCTGCATGAACACCCTGGCCGCCCCGGCACCCGCCTTGCGCAAGGACGCCACCGTCATCGGCCTGGTCGGCTTGGCGCACAGCATCAGTCACTTCAGCCAGCTGCTGCTGGCGCCACTGTTCCCGTGGCTGAAGGATGCATTCAACGTCGGCTATGCCGAGCTCGGGCTGCTGATGTCGATCTTCTTCGTCGTCTCGTGCATCACGCAGGCGCTGTCGGGCTTCATCGTCGACCGCTTCGGCCCGCGGCCGATCCTGTTCGCGGGCCTGGCGCTGCTGGGGCTGGCGGCCTTCGGCTTCTCGATCAGCACCAGCTGGTGGATGCTGGCGGCGTTCTCGGTGCTGGCCGGCATCGGCAACGGCGTGTTCCACCCGGTCGATTTCACGCTGCTGAACCGCAAGGTGCACCCGTCGCGCCTCGGCCACGCGTTCAGCGTGCACGGCATCACCGGCAGCCTGGGCTGGGCGCTGGCGCCGGCGATGCTGGTGCCGCTGACGCTCGCGTACTCGTGGCGCGTCGCGCTGGCCTGCGCCGGCGTGCTGGCGTTCGCGGTGCTGATCGTGCTGTGGTTCAACCGCGAGAAGCTGGCGCTCGACGACATCGCGGCCTCGCCCAAGGCCGCCGCGGCGAAAGCGGCGGCCGGCGGCAGCCTCGATTTCCTGTCGATCCCGGCGGTCTGGATGTGCTTCGCGTTCTTCTTTTTCTATGCGATGGCGCTGAGCGGCGTGCAGGCCTTCGCGCCCGAGGCGGCGCGCCTGCTGCACGAGGTGCCGACGCAGCTGGCGGCCGTCTGCCTGACGGTCTACATGGTGTGCAGCGCCGGCGGCATGGTGGTCGGCGGCTTCCTCGTGACCGACCCGGCGCGCTGCGAGCGCATCGTCGGTGCCGGCTTCGGCGTGGCCGCGGCGATCGCGCTGGTGGTGGGCTTCGCCGAGATCCCGGCGCTGGCGGTGCCGGTGCTGTTCGGGGCGATGGGCTTCGCGGCCGGCATCGCCGGGCCGTCGCGCGACCTGATCGTCAAGCGCTCGGCGCCCGACAACGCGACCGGCCGCGTCTACGGCGTCGTCTATTCGGGCCTGGACATCGGCCAGGCGATCGCGCCGCTGCTGTTCGGCACGCTGATGGACTGGCACCGTCCGGCGCAGGTCTGGCTGGGCATCGCGGTGGTGCAGGGCGTGCTGATCGCCAGCGCCTTCAATGTGCGGCGGGTTCGCCGGACGGTGCTGGTGGCGGCCTGAGCTCGCGCGACAGCATCTGCGAATGCGCGAGGAAGGCCTGGGCGTCCTGTGCCGCCAGGTCGTCCGCGAGCTGCGCCACGTTCGCCTCCAGCTGCGCCAGGGTCTGCGCGAAGGTGTCGAGCGCGGTCTTGCCGTTCGACAGCGTGCGGGTGCGGGCATACGACGGCGGGATCGACAGGTAGGCGTTCAGCGCCTCCGGCAGGTGGACGATCGCGATGCGGCGCGCGTCGAAGCCGTCGTCCAGCGACAGGTGGCCGCGCGAGCGCTCCCACTGCCGGCGCAGCGCGTCCAGCGCCTTGCACAGCTCCAGCACGCGCGTCTGCAGGCTGGCGGGCAGGCGGTCGTCGGGGTTGTACTGGGTCAGCCCGCGCACGCCCTGCAGGGCACGCTCCATCGCCTCGCGCGTGTCGCCGTCGTCGCTGAACTGCAGGGCCTCCCAGCCGGGCCGCGACAGCGTCGGGAAACCCAGCCACAGCCCGCCGACGACGAACCCGGCCGCGTAGCCGAGCACGGCCACCGGCAACGCGGCGTTGCCGAGCAGGCCGAACCCCTTCAACACCAGCGCGATGCTCGCGAGCGCGAGGCCGATCCAGTTCGGCGCCGACGTGAGCACGCCCAGCAGGCGGCTGCCGAGCGAGCTACTGGTAGGCACGGATGTCCTTGAACACGCCGTACAGCGGCGTCTTGCGCGCATCGAACAGCCGGCCGCCGGTCACCTTCACCAGTTCGCGCAGCTGCTTCTCGTTGGCGTCGCCGAACAGCACCATGAAGACCGGGATCGAGCGGGCGTCCTCGGGCAACTGCTCATAGTCGCGCCTGAACTCCTCGAACGTGCGGCCCTTGTTGTTCTCGCCGTC
>NZ_JBFUCB010000685.1:0-3045 GCF_056405435.1 Rhizobacter sp. P1_G5
TCATGAGTACCGCTGCCGAGCGCACGCCGGTCGAGGTCGCCGTGGGCGTGCTGATCGACGCCGACGGCCGCTTCCTGCTGACCAGCCGGCCCGACGGCAAGGTCTACGCCGGCTACTGGGAATTCCCCGGCGGCAAGCTGGAGGCCGGAGAGACCGTCGAGCAGGCATTGCGCCGCGAACTGCACGAGGAGATCGGCATCACGATCGGGCCGGTGCAGCCGTGGAAGGTCGAGATCGTCGACTACCCGCATGCCCGCGTGYGGCTGCACTTCTGCAAGGTCTTCGCGTGGACCGGCGAGTTCGAGATGCGCGAGGCCCAGCAGATGGCCTGGCAGAGCCTGCCGGTACAGGTGCAGCCGGTGCTGCCGGGCACCGTGCCGGTGCTGGCATGGTTCGCCGAGGAGCGCGGGTTCTCGGGCCCGACTTATGCGACGGATACACTCGCCCGATGAGCTGGCTCGACGAGATCAAGTGGGATGCGCAAGGCCTGCTGCCGGTGATCGCGCAGGAGGTCGGCAGCAACGACGTGCTGATGTTCGCGTTCATGAACCGCGAGGCACTGGCCCGCACCGCCGAGCTCGGCGAGGCGGTCTATTACAGCCGCTCGCGCCAGCGCCTGTGGCACAAGGGCGAGGAAAGCGGCCATGTGCAGCAGGTGCACGAGATGCGCCTCGATTGCGACAACGACGTGCTGCTGCTGAAGGTGACCCAGCGCGGCCATGAACCTGGAATTGCCTGCCACACCGGCCGCCACAGCTGCTTCTTCCAGCTTTACAAGGACGGCGCCTGGCACACCGTCGAGACGGTCTTGAAAGACCCCGGGACGATCTACAAATGACGGATGTGAAAACCGCGGTGAAAGACACTCGCAACGGCAACGACACGCTGGCCCGGCTGGCGGCGGTGATCGAGTCGCGCCGCCAGGGCGACCCGGACAAGAGCTACGTCGCCCGGCTGTTCCACAAGGGCACCGACGCGATCCTGAAGAAGATCGGCGAAGAGGCCACCGAGACGGTGATGGCCGCCAAGGACGGCGACCGCCAGAAGATCGTCTACGAGGTCGCCGACCTGTGGTTCCATTCGATGCTCGCGCTGAGTGCGTTCGGCCTGACACCGGCCGACGTGCTGGCCGAGCTGGAGCGGCGCGAGGGCCTGTCGGGCCTCGAGGAATTCGCCGCACGCAAGTTGCAAACCCGAGAGGCGGACGGAACATGAACGATGTCGTGACCAAGCTTTCCGACAGCGAGCAGTCGCTGAAGAACATCGGCCACATCAGCTACGCACTGCATGCGATCGTCGCGGTCGCCGCCGTGGTGCCCGGCGCGCAGGTCACGCCGGTGCTGCTGATCGTCGCCTTCATCCTCGACCTCGTGAAAAAGGACGATGCCGCCGGCACCTGGCAGGAATCGCACTTCCGCTGGCGCATCCGCTCGGTGATCTGGGCCGCCGTGCTGTACATCGTGACGGTGCCGCTGTGGTTCCTGCTCTTCCTCCCAGGCTGGATCGCGTGGGTCATCATCTCGATCTGGTTCCTCTACCGCGTCGTGCGCGGCTGGGTGAACCTGAACTCCAACACGCCGATGCCGGTGCCCGCGCCATGAGCCATGATCCGAACTGCATCTTCTGCAAGATCGCGGCCGGCCAGATTCCGAGCCGCAAGGTCTACGAAGACGACGAACTGATCGCCTTCCACGACATCGCGCCGTGGGCACCGATCCACTTCCTGATCGTGCCCAAGGAGCATCTGGCATCGCTGTACGACACCGTGCCGGACAAGCACCAGGCCCTGCTCGGCAAGATGCTGGCGCTGGCCCCCGGGCTCGCCCGCGAGCAGGGTGCCACCAATGGTTTCCGCACCGTGGTCAACACCGGCGCCGATGGCGGGCAGGAAGTGCCACATTTGCACATGCATGTCATCGGCGGACCAAGGCCCTGGGCCAAGGGTTGACCCCCTCACCGCCTAGAATCCGCTATTTCCCGCAGGAGAAGAATCATGGGTTCATTCAGCATCTGGCACTGGCTCATCGTGCTGGTGATCGTGGTCCTGGTGTTCGGCACCAAGAAGCTCAAGAACATCGGCAGCGACCTCGGTGGTGCCGTGAAGGGCTTCAAGGACGGCATGAAGGACGGCTCGGCCAACGCCGAGGCCGTGCCGCCGTCGCAACAGGTCGGCCAGAAGGCCGCCGATCCGAACACCGTCGACGTCGAAGCGAAGACCAAATCGTGAGCATCCGAGGCCGGCCCGGGCTGGCCCGTCGGATGGCGGCCGCATGATCGATTTCGGTTTCGACAAGATCGCGCTGATCGGCGCCGTGGCGCTGATCGTCATCGGCCCGGAGCGGTTGCCCAAGGTCGCCCGCACCGTCGGCCACCTGCTCGGCAAGGCCCAGCGCTATGTGGCCGACGTGAAGGCCGAGGTGAACCGCTCGATCGAGCTCGAAGAGCTCAAGAAGATGAAGGGCGAGTTCGAGGACGCGGCCCGCAACGTCGAGCAGACGGTGTCGAACGAGATCCACCAGACGCGCGCCGACATGGCCAGCGCCTGGGATGCGCCCGGCGATCCGGCCTTGAGCGCCGACAGCGGCCAGCACAGCGGCTGGGAACCCCCACCGCCTCAGTACAAGCACCCGAAGAAGAACTGGCGCCTGAAACGCGGTGCCACGCCGCAGTGGTACAAGCAGCGCAACGGCGTGCGCAGCAAGGCGCAATCCGGCGCGGCGCGTGTCGCGCGCTTCCGCCCGCCGCGCTCGTCGGTCTGAGAACCTGAACCCCTCCCATGAAGTTGAACAGCGACGGCCGCGATGAGCTGGAAGGCACCGAGCAGCCCTTCGTCACGCACCTGATCGAATTGCGCGACCGGCTGATTCGCGCGGTGATCGCGATCGGCGTGTGCTTCGGCATCCTCGCGATCTACCCCGGCCCGGCCGCCCTCTACGACCTGCTCGCGCACCCGCTGGTGGCGGCGCTGCCGGCCGGCGGCAAGCTGATCGCCACCAACGTGATCTCGCCGTTCCTCGTGCCGCTGAAGATCACGCTGATGTCGGC
>NZ_JBFUCB010000686.1:0-3043 GCF_056405435.1 Rhizobacter sp. P1_G5
GTCCGACGTGGTCGCGAGCTTCAGCTTCGGCTGGTCGGCGGTGCGCCGCTTCATCACGCAGCGTTTCGACGCGGCGCAGAAGATCGGCGCGGTGCGGGCCCCGGTGCTGGTGGTGCATGGCGACGACGACCAGCTGATCCCGCATGCACTGGGTCGCGCGCTGTACGACGCGGCGGTGTCGGCCAAGCGCTTCGTGCTGGTGCCGGGCGGGTCGCACCACGACACGCATGCGGTCGGCGAAGCGCCGATGCGGCAGGCGCTGTCGGAGTTGTTCGGGCTGCCGGCCTGACACCGGCCGAGCCTACAAGCGCATTCGCGACGCAGGCGTGGAAGAGCCATCCTTGAAAGTCAGGAACCAGACTTCAGCGGCAAGCTCTTGGTCCGCACATCGCTCGGGGCAAATGACTTTCAGCATCTTTGTCCCCTCCTCGGTGGTCTGAATCCAGTTCTCGAACTGCTTTGCAGAAGATGACTCCGTGGGGTGTCCGATGGCACTGCGTATCTCGCCAAGAGTCTTCCCTTGGAAGCTCATGGCCCATGACTGCGGAATCTCGGCCGGCTGCGGCGAGTCGCATCCGCCGAGCTGAATCAGAGTAAGTCCCATCAGAACCCAGACTGTCACGTCGAAGCACGGCGCTACTTCAATGTCAGCCATCGCCTGCTTCCTCACCACCGTCGCCTGGTGTCTTCAAGCGGGCCAGATTCTCAGTTGAACGCCTTGCGTTCTTCCTCACCTGAATGGCCCTGGATTCCTGCAACAGGATCGATCCATTGGGACCAAAGGGCGAACCATCCAACGCCTTCAACCTGCCGCCGCCTATTGACTCCAGGTTCACCGGGAAAGACTGCAGAAACTCAAGTCCGGCGAGCAACGCCTCCATCTCATCGGACCCGGTGATCTCGGTCGTGAGATCGGGATCGTCGCAGGTCAGGACCAAGCACCCCGCTCTACCCTTTGCCTCTTCGGCTTCCGCTTCGGCGTACGGTGCGCTGATGGCCACGTGGATCGGCATCTCGTAGCCGGTTGGTCCGACGAAGATGAGATTGCGAGAGGCGATGGGAAAAAATCGGGGGATTGGATCCAGGGCTATACGAGCTTGTTCATGGAGGCACCGGCTCTCTTGAAGGGCACCTCGCATCAATCTTCCAGGTCCGGGAACTGCCGATAGAGCTGCACGTTGACTTGCATTTCGATGGACCCAATAGCCAGCCCGACGCCCTTCTTCACCTGCTCAAACTCGTGGCTGGGGATCTCGTCCTTGACAATGTCCAGAATCGAAGCGAGTTCCTCGACAGCGGCAAGTGCTTTCCCCTTGATCCTGACTGCTAGATCTCTGTTCATCGTCTCTCCTTCAATCGGGTAGCAAACCGGAATGTCCCCTGTCAAACATGCAACGTCGAAAGCAACGGCGATAGTCCGATGACTGGAGGTCTTTGGGGCAAGTGTCCAGCAGATGCTTGCAATTCTCGAAACATGCGGCGCCGTCCCTTTCGTACTTGTCGCGTGGTGAATCACCGCCTTCAGGTTGTGTGGGCCAACTGGGTCCGATCTTCGGCTGTATTGCCCACCAAGTCCCACCGATGAGTGCCAAGTCTGCCAAGCCCGCACCGAGACTCGGGCCTAGCAACACGACGAAAAAGAGGCGTCCGTCGGGATCGACCTGCGTCAGCGGGTTTCCGCCAGCGTACGTGTACGTCGACAAGCTCCTGCCCGCCAGCCCGATCGGATCACTCTGCGTGTAGTCCCCGCCCTCCCTGCGGTAGTAGCGGTTCCAGTTGTAGAACAGCCCCGATTCCTCATCTGCATACTGCCCCGGGAAGCGCAGATTGAAGGTGAAGTCTCCCAATCCCGCTGGGTTGGTCGGCGGCGCGGTGGTGCCGAAGGGCTCGGCCATCCAGCTCCAGCGCTGCCGGCCTTCGCGGTCRACCACCACGCGCGGCGTGTTCTGGTGGTCGGTGTGGATGAAGTGGACCAGCGGTGCGCCCGCCGAGTCCGTGGGAGCAGGCATGAACACCGCGACCGGCACGTCGTCCAGCCACACATATTCGCGGATGGCCCGGCCTTGCTGGTCGTACTCGCCGAGCAGCTGGCCCTGTGGGTCGTACACGAAGATGACGGTGCTCTGCGGCCCCGCGTTCGTGAACTTGCGGATGCGCCGCCGCTCGGTGTCGTAGCTGTAGCGCGCGCTCATCCCGCCGCGCGACAGCACCGCCAGCTGCCCCGGCAGGTCGTAGCCCGCGGTGTAGCCTGCGCTGTCGCTGGTCGTGTTGCCGGCTTCGTCGTAGCCGAAGCTGCGCGCCGGGTTGGTCATCGCCAGCAACCGGTTGCTGGTCGCTTCGGTGATGTAGGTGCTCGGCACCCCGCTCAGGCTCAGCTCACGGCGGTTGCCGTTCGGATCGTGGGCGATCGCCCAGCTGCTCGTCGCGGTGACCACGCTCGTCAGCCGGCTGTTCGCGTCGTAGCCGAAGCTCTGGTCGAATGCCGGCCGCGGTGTGCCATCCGGTGCCAGGTGCGTGAACGAGACGATCCGGTCCGCCTCGTCGTAGCGGATGTCGCGGAACAGGTCGCCGATGCGCATCCGCACGATGCGCCCATCCAGATCCGTCACGCGTTCATGCGCCTGCGCGCCGCCAGCCATCGCCCACTGCCAGCTTTCGACCGGGCCGAAGGGCTGGTACTTCACCTGGTCGATCAGCGGCAAGGGCTCGCTCACGCCATTCTTCGCCAACGCGATCGACACCACGTGCGCCCCGTTCCAGCGAAGCACGAGCCTGCGCCCCGACGGATAGGTGATACCGGTCAAGCGCCCGAGCGTGTACTCGTAGCCGACCACCGTCGTGACCGTCGCGCTGTTGGCCCCGCTCGCCGGGCTCACGCGCTGCGTGCTCGCGACGACCTCGCCCCATTCGTTGTACGTGTACTGCGTCGATCCGCCCGGAAAGAGGGTCGAGGTCAGCCGCCCGATGCCGAAGCTGAAGCCCGGTCCGGTCTGGCTGTGGTTCCAGACGAGCAGCGCGTCCGGCTGCCCTTCCTTCAGGTACT
>NZ_JBFUCB010000687.1:0-3037 GCF_056405435.1 Rhizobacter sp. P1_G5
GGCTCGGTGAGTGCCCGGGCGCGGGTGGACAGCGCCACGGTCATGACTCAAGATGCCCCCTCGCGACACTGATAACCGCAGAGGCCACGGGCTCGTCACCATGCGGGCCGATGGCTTCTCACACAACCACATCAGGAGTGAGACATGCATCAGATCCGCCTGCGTTCGTTCGTCGCCGCGCTGCCGCTCATGTGCGCAGCCGCAGTGGCCTCCGCCCAGGATGCCGAACCCGGCTGGGCCAAGGGCCGGCCCAAGACCGACACGGCCATGAAGATGGCGCCGGTGCCGGCGTTTCCGATTCCGACCGCGGCCGACCAGCTGCCTACCGCGAAGTTCAAGCTGCCGCCCGGCTTCAAGGTCGAGACCTGGGCCTCGGGCGTGCTCGACGCGCGCGAGCTGCGCCAGGGTGCCAAGGGCAACATCTTCGTCAGCACGCTGTTCGTCGCCAACAAGGTCTACGTGCTGCCCGAGAAGGCTGTCGACGGCAAGCGCGAGCCGAAGGTCATCATCGACAAGACCGAGCAGGCGACCGGCATCGAGTTCTACAAGGGCTCGCTGTTCTTCGCCACCCACAAGAAGATCGTTCGCTACGACAACGTGGAGGACAAGCTCGACAACCTCGGCGAACCGAGCGCGGTGCTGAACGACAAGCTGCCGGGCGGCAGCGACCACAGCTGGAAGTACCTGCGCGTCCACAACGACAAGCTCTACTACAACATCGGTGCGCCCTGCAACATCTGCGATCCGGGCGAGTACGCGAAGATCTACAGCATGAAGCTCGACGGTTCGGGCATCGAGACGATCGCCTCGGGCGTGCGCAACACGGTCGGCTTCGACTTCGATCCGAAGACCGGTGACCTCTGGTTCACCGACAACGGCCGCGACTGGCTCAGCGAGGAGATTCCGAACGACGAGCTGAACCATGTCACGCAGCCCGGCAAGCAGCACTTCGGCTATCCGTATTGCCACCAGGGCAACATCCCCGACCCTGAGTTCGGATGGGGCAAGTCGTGCGACGACTTCGTGAAGCCCGCCGCGCTGCTCGGCCCGCACGCCGGCTCGCTCGGCCTGAAGTTCTACACCGGCAAGATGTTCCCGGCGAAGTACCAGGGCGCGATGTTCATCGCCATCCACGGGCCGTGGAACCGCACGAAGAAGTACAACGGTGTCTACGTGGCGCGGCCGGACGGCAAGGGCGGTGCCAAGGTCGAGCCGTTCATGACGGGCTTCGTCGAGAACAACACCTACCTCGGCCGGCCGGTGGACTTCCTCGTGATGAAGGACGGCTCGCTGCTCGTCAGCGACGACCACGCCGGTGCGATCTACCGCATCAGCTACAGCGGCAAGGGCAAGTGACGTGAGGGCCTGGCAGCGCAGCGCGACCTTGGCCATCCTGCTGATGGCGACCTCGTGGGCGCACGCGCAGGCGCAGACGAAGAAGCCCGCCGCCCGCTCGAGCGCCGCCTCGGCGGCTGCCACCGGTGCGGCGGCCGCGGCTGACTACGCCGAGCGCTTTCGCGCCGTCTGCGCCGCCTGCCACGGCGCCAACGGCCGCAGCGACATGGCGGGCGTGCCGGTGCTGGCGGGCCAGCCGTCGCTGTACACGATCACGCAGCTGTTCCTGTTCCGCGAGGGCCGCCGCAACAACGACGCGATGATTGCGCTGGCCAAGCCGATGAAGGACGCCGACTTGCGAGGCTTCTCCGACTTCATCGGCACGCTGCCGCCGGTGCCCGCGCCGGCGCCGGGTGCGCCGCCCGATGCGGAGCGCATGAGCAAGGGGCAGGCCCTCGCGCAGCAGCACAAGTGCGTGTTCTGCCACGGCACCGATCTGGCGGGCGGCCAGGGCGTGCCGCGCATCGGCGGCCAGAAGGAGGACTACGTGCGCGCGACGCTCCAGGGCTTCAAGTCCGGCGAACGGCCCGGCTACACGCGAGCGATGACCGAGGCACTGAGCCAGGTGCCGGTGCAGGACCTGGACGTGCTGGCCTACTATGTCGCGAACTTCACCGGCAAGTGAATCCCGGCACCGTCGCGTCAACGGTCAGGCCACTACGGCTCCCGGAACGTCCACCGGTGTGCTGCGATAGGCCCAGAAGCGTGGCAGCGCGAACCCGGTGGCGATGACGCCCGCGAAGCAGATCGCGCCGCCGATCCAGACGGCGGCTGACACACCCCAGGCGTCGGCCATGAAGCCGGCGCGCGCGCTGCCGATGAGCGGGCCGGTCAGGTAGCTGATCATCTCGATGCCRGCCAGACGCCCGCGCAGCGTGTTGGGAATGGTCTGGTTCCAGATCGTGCCGCGGAACACGCCGCTGACCATGTCGGCCGCACCTGCCACCGCCAGGCACAGGAGACCCAGCGTCAGGCTGGGCGAGAAGCCCAGCGCCACGATGCCCAGCGCCCACACGGCCGCCGCGATGACCACCGCGCGGCCATGGCGCATGACCTTGCCGGTCCAGCCGCTGAAGAGGCCGATGACCAGCGCACCGACCGACATCGCCGACAGCAGCCAGCCCACGGTCTCGGTGCGCCCATCGGCCGCGGCCATGGCAGGGAACAGAGCCACCGGGAACGCGAAGGCCATCGCGACGATGTCCACGATGTAGGTTCCCATCAGTGCGGGCCGTGCCCACGCGAAGCGCAGGCCTTCGGCCAAGTCGGTGAGCAGATGGGGCCGTTCGCTCGGAGCCTCCACCGTGCCGACGGCCGCCCGCGGGATGCGAGAGATGAAGAACAGCGCCGCAAGAAAGGTGCAGAAGTCGAAGACATAGGCGCCTACCGCGCCCCAGCGTGCCAGCAGCAGCCCAGCCAGCGCCGGCCCGGCCACCATGCCGATCGTTCCGCGCACCGACGACAGCGCTGCGACGGCCGCGAACTCTTCGGGCCGCGCGAGCTTCTGTGTCAACGCTTCCAGCGCCGGGCGGTGGAAACCGCTGGCACCCTGCAGCACGGCCACGAGCGCGTAGATCGCCAGCACGCTGGGCGCTGCGGTCAATGCGTTGGCCAGCAGGCCCGCCAGGCACAGGGCCATCAG
>NZ_JBFUCB010000688.1:0-3036 GCF_056405435.1 Rhizobacter sp. P1_G5
CGACGTAGCGTGCCGACAGGTCGGCTCCCACATGGCGCAGGAAGTGCGACAGCGGCACGCCGCTCCACTGCCCGATGGCGCTCCAGCCTTCGATGCAGATCAGGCGCGTGATCTCGGTGACGACCGGCAGCGCGCGGATCTCGCCGAGCGTCCACGCGGCAGCATGCTGCACGCGGCCGCGGACCTCCAGCCGCCAACTTGCCTCGTCGATCTCGGGCACCGAAGCTTCCGAGTAGAAGGCGTTGAAGCGGAACGGCTTCGTCAATTGCGCCGGTGTGTATTCGGGCGCGCGCAGGCCGGGGCGCAGCAGCGCTGCCTGGGCTCCGTCGTTGAAGCGCGAGATGCGCCGCAGCACCGCCTGCATGCCCTCGGTGTCGGTCACGTCGCAGCCGGCCAGCAGCGCGGACGCGCCGCCCGCCAGCGACAGGCGCAACCAGGCACGCCGATCGAGCGCGACCCCGCGGGCCTGCAGCTCGCGTGACAGCAGCCTCCATGCGGCATCTTCATCGGCAGGCGTGCGGTTCATCGCGTCTCCTTTCGTGTCTTCCGGCGCAGGCCGAGCATCGGCAACAGCAGCTGCGGCGACGCCAGCGCCAACGCCACATGCCCGACGACGAAGCACGCCAAGGCCGCCATGCCGGTGAAATGGATGCGGCGCGTCATCTCGTAGCCGCCGAGCAGCGCCGACAGCGCCTGGAACTGCACCGGCTTCCACAGGGTGAGGCCCGAAGCCACCTCCAGCGCCAGCACCACCAGCACGCCCAGGTAGGCCAGCTTCTGGATCGCGTTGCGGCCGCCGTCGCCGTGGTCGAACGGGTTGCGCAGGAAGCGCTTCAGGTCCGCCCGGAAGCCCGCCCCGCTCACCGACAGGTAGAGCCGGCGCAGGCGACCGCTGGCAATCAGCGTGACCACCGCCACCAGCCCGTTCGCGACGAACACCCACATCGCGGCGAAGTGCCATTGCAGCGCGCCGGGCAACGAGCCGCCGAGCGTTGCCCACGCGGGGAACGGCGGCAGCCAGAACGGGTCGGCCGCGTAGATCTGCCAGCCGCTCGTGAGCAGCGTGAAGAAGCTCGCCGCATGGATCCAGTGGGTCGCACGGACCCAGCGGGGCGGCCGATCGTTGCCCGGCGCGTCCATGGCTCAGATCGGCGGAATGAAGCCGTCGCGGCCGACCAGCACGATGCGGGCGGTCACCGGACCACCGTCGGTCGGTTGGCCGATCACCATCACCTTGGCGCCAGGCACCACCAGCGCCGGCTGGCCCGGCACGAACTGGCCGAACACGGTGGCGTTGTCGACCAGCACGGCCTGCGTCTTGTCGCCGAAGCGCATCTCCAGCTCGCTGGTGCTGCCCTTCTTCACCAGCTTCGCGACGGTGGCGTTGGTCATCGTGCTGCGCTTGGCCAGGTCCCACGGGAAGTGGCCTTCGTTCAGGCCGCGGGCGCCTTCGGGAAACACCATCACGCCGAGTGCGCGGACCTTGCCGCCGGCCGCAGGCGCCGCGGCGATGCCGAGGTAGCTGTTCTCGCTGACCGCGGCGAGGCTGGTCTTCGAGACGTCCATGACCTGGTAGCCGTCGGGCAGCTGCACGGTGGTGACCGCGCCGTTGCGGGCCTTGATGTCGACCTGGTGGTCGCGCACCGCGACGACTTCGCCGCGAATGTGCACGCTGGGGTCGGCCGCCGAGGCCGTGCCGGCGAGCAGCAGGCCGCCCACCAGGGCGAGCGCCGACGCCATGCGCGGCAGCACGTTGGAAGAGAGGGAAGAAGACAAGGTGAGGAACATTCGGGAACTCCTGTGGAATCGAGTCCCGTACTGTTCCCGGATCAGGGCGGCAGCGGCATCGGTCGAATGTCCGATGCCGGTGGATCAGTTCGCCGCGGCCCGCACCCCGCCCTGCCAGTCACCGCCCAGCGCCTTCACCAGGAACACCGAGCTCAGCTGCCGCTGCCCTAGCAGCTGAGCCGCCTGGCGCTCGCTGGCCAGCAGCGCCTGCTGCGCGGTGATCACGTCGAAGTAGGTCGACGCGCCGCCTTCGTAGCGGCTGGTCGCCATGTCGAGCACGCGGCGCGCCGAGGCCACCGCCGTCTGCGCCTGCGCGCTCGCGCGGTCCAGCGCGGCCAGCCCGGTGATGCCGTCTTCCACCTCCTGCATCGCGGTCAGCACCACGCGCCGGTAATTGGCCACCGTCACCTCGTAGCCGGCCTTCGCGAAGTCGACGTTCGCGCGCGCCCGCCCGCCATCGAACACCGATTGCGCGGCCGACACGCCGATCGACCACAGCAGGCTCGGCGCGTTGAACAGCGTCGACAGGTCGCGGCTCTCGTAGCCGACCGAGGGCGCGAGCATCACGCTCGGGTAGAACGCCGCGCTCGCGACGCCGATCTGCGCATTCGCCGCCGCCATCGCGCGCTCGGCCGCCGCCACGTCGGGCCGGCGCTGCAGCACGTCCGACGGCACGCCCAGCGGGATCGCCGGCGGCTCGAACACCTTCGCCTCGGGCGCGATCGAGAACAACGGCGCCGGCGTGCCGGTCAGCGTCGCGATCGCGTGCTCGAACTGCGCGCGCTGGCGGCGCAGCACGTCGACCTGCGTCAGCGTCGTGTCGAGCAGCGCCTGCTGCTGCGCCACGTCCAGCCCCGAGGCCGCGCCCAGGTCGTGCCGCGCCGTCACCAGCTCCAGCGAACGCCGCTGCAACGCGATCGAGCGCGACAGCACGTCCAGCTCGGTGTCCAGCGCGCGCAGGCTGAAGTAGTCGACCGCCAGCTCGGCCGTCAGCAGCAGCCGCGTGTTCTCCAGGTCAGCAGCCGACTGCTCGGCCGAGGCGCGCGCACCCTCGACGCTGCGCTGCACCCGCCCGGCCAGGTCGACCTCGTAGCTGGCCGACAGCGACAGCGTGAAGTCGTTCTGGATGGTCGAGAAGTTGGTCGAGTTGTAGCTGCTGAGCGGCCGGTTCGCCGAGATGCGCTGGCGCGCATCGCGCGTGCCGAGCGTCAGCTGCGGCAGCTGCGCCGACGAGCCGGCGGCCACCAC
>NZ_JBFUCB010000689.1:0-3036 GCF_056405435.1 Rhizobacter sp. P1_G5
GAACAGGGAAGGGAGCAGGGAAGGGGGATCGGCAGCTCGAGGAGTCAACGGCCGGCGGCGGGCACCAGCACCAGCCAGTTGCCTTCCACCGCCTGCACCACGTGCTCGCCCGGCTGCGCCGGCGCACCGGGGGCGAGGCGCGCGGTCCAGGTGGAGCCGCGGTAGGGCACGCGGGCGGTGCRGTCGTCGGCCCAGGCCGCCACGGTCACGTGCTCGCCGATGTCGATGTTGACGTCGCGGTTCTCGCGCACCGGGCCGGCCGGCGGGTGCTGCAGGCGGCGCCAATGCCACAGCGCCACCGCGCCGCCGCCCACCAGGGCCGCCATCACCAGCTGGCCGGGCAGCTTGAAGCCCAGMAGCGCGGCAATCGCCGCGGCCGCCAGGCCGAGCGCGAACATCAGCAGGTAGAAGGTGCCGGTGGCCAGCTCGGCGGCCACCGCCACCCCGGCCGCCACCCACCAGAACGTTGACGGGCTCATGTCCACGGGCTCTCCTCGTTTGAGCGTCTGTTGCGTCCACCCCGCACGCAGGTCGGCAGTGTAAGGCGCACCCCGCGCCTGTCATCGATCGGCCCTACACTTCGCGCCTTCATTCCGTTGCCCTCCAGAGGTGGCCATGCTCCGTTTCAACTTTCCGATCGTCATCATCGACGAAGACTTCCGCTCCGAGAACACCTCGGGCCTGGGAATCCGGGCGCTGGCCGCGGCCATCGAGAAAGAGGGCTTCGAGGTGCTGGGCGCCACCAGCTACGGCGACCTGTCGCAATTCGCGCAGCAGCAAAGCCGCGCCAGCGCCTTCATCCTGTCGATCGACGACAACGAGTTCACGCAAGGCCCCGAGCTCGACCCGGTGGTGCTGAACCTGCGCAAGTTCATTCAGGAGATCCGCTTCAAGAACGCCGAGATCCCGATCTACCTGTATGGCGAGACGCGCACCTCGCAGCACCTGCCCAACGACGTGCTGCGCGAGCTGCACGGCTTCATCCACATGTTCGAGGACACGCCGGAGTTCGTGGCCCGCCACATCATCCGCGAAGCCAAGTCGTACATGGACGGCCTGGCGCCGCCGTTCTTCCGCGCGCTGGTCGACTACGCGCAGGACGGCTCGTACTCGTGGCATTGCCCCGGCCACTCGGGCGGCGTCGCGTTCCTGAAGAGCCCGGTCGGGCGCATGTTCCACCAGTTCTTCGGCGAGAACATGCTGCGCGCCGACGTGTGCAACAGCGTCGACGAGCTCGGCCAGCTGCTCGACCACACCGGTCCGATCGCCGAGAGCGAGCGCAACGCGGCGCGCATCTTCAACGCCGACCACTGCTTCTTCGTCACCAACGGCACCAGCACCAGCAACAAGATGGTGTGGCACCACAATGTGGCGCCGGGCGACGTGGTGGTGGTCGACCGCAACTGCCACAAGTCGATCCTGCACTCGATCATCATGACGGGCGCGGTGCCGGTGTTCCTGCCGCCCACGCGCAACCACTACGGCATCATCGGCCCGATCCCCGAGGCCGAGTTCTCGCCGGCCGCCATCCAGCGCAAGATCGCGAAGAACCCGCTGCTGGCCGGCGTCGACGCGAAGAAGGTCAAGCCGCGCATCCTGACGCTGACGCAGAGCACGTACGACGGCGTGCTCTACAACACCGAGAGCATCAAGAAATCGCTCGACGGCTACATCGACACGCTGCATTTCGACGAGGCCTGGCTGCCGCACGCCGCCTTCCACGAGTTCTACGGCGAATACCATTCGATGGGCCGCAACCGCCCGCGCCCGAAGGACCAGATCGTCTACGCGACGCAGTCCACGCACAAGCTGCTGGCCGGCATCAGCCAGGCCTCGCAGGTGCTGGTGCAGGACGCGCAGCACCGCAAGCTCGACACGCACCTCTTCAACGAGGCCTACCTGATGCACACGTCGACCAGCCCGCAGTACGCGATCATCGCGAGCTGCGACGTGGCCGCGGCGATGATGGAGGCGCCGGGCGGGCGCGCGCTGGTGGAAGAGAGCATCGCCGAATCGATGGACTTCCGCCGCGCGATGCGCAAGGTCGACAAGGAGTACGGCAAGGACTGGTGGTTCAAGGTCTGGGGCCCGGACAAGATCGCGGCCGAAGGCATCGGCAAGAGCAGCGACTGGGTGCTGAAGGCCGGCGAGAAGTGGCACGGCTTCGGTGACCTGGCGGGCGGCTTCAACCTGCTCGACCCGATCAAGTGCACGCTGATCACGCCGGGGCTCGATGTGTCGGGCAAGTTCGCCAAGACCGGCATTCCGGCGTCCATCGTCACCAAGTTCCTGGCCGAGCACGGCGTGGTGGTCGAGAAGACGGGGCTGTACTCGTTCTTCATCATGTTCACGATCGGCATCACGAAGGGCCGCTGGAACACGCTGCTGACCGCGCTGCAGCAGTTCAAGGACGACTACGACCGCAACGCGCCGCTGTGGCGCGTGCTGCCGGAGTTCGTGGCCAAGCAGCCGCGCTACGAGCGCATGGGGCTGCAGGACCTGAGCCAGGCCATCCACGAGATGTACGCGAAGGGCGACATCGCGCGGCTGACCACCGAGATGTATTTGTCCGACCTGCAGCCGGCGATGAAGCCCACCGATGCGTTCGCGCGCATCGCGCACCGCGACACCGAGCGCGTGGCGATCGACGACCTGGAAGGCCGCGTCACCACCTCGCTGCTGACACCGTACCCGCCGGGCATCCCGCTCTTGATCCCGGGCGAGCGCTTCAACAAGAAGATCGTCGACTACCTGAAATTCACGCGCGCGTTCAACGCCAAGTTCCCGGGCTTCGACACCGATGTCCACGGGCTGGTGGAGCATGACAGCGGCGAGGGGTCGCGGACGTACCACGTGGATTGCGTGAAGGAAGGCTGAGCGGGAATTCGCAGCGGGGGAGGTACGAATGGACCTCCTCAAGGTTGATGAATTTGCTCGGCCTGTCGTGAAAAATCCCCGCGCGCATCGCTAGACTGCGCGCACCGCAGCGGCAGACCACTGCCGCGCGGGTTGCCAGCGCCCCACTGGGCCGAAGGC
>NZ_JBFUCB010000690.1:0-3031 GCF_056405435.1 Rhizobacter sp. P1_G5
CCATCAGGCCGCCGAACAGCATCGTCAGCAGGTGGATCAGGATCTCGGTCGGCAGCTTCGCCTTCTCGGGCAGCAGGAAGCCGAGCAGCTCCATGCCGATGTGGCCGGCGTCGCGCACGCCGACGGCACAGCCGAGCATGGTCACGTAGAGCACCAGCACCAGGGCCAGGCTCTCGGCCCAGGTGGGCGTGCTGTTGAGCACGTAGCGGCCGAACACCTGGTACAGCACCGCCGCGAGCAGCAGCACCAGGCCCGCCACGCCGAGCCGCAGGCAGGCCTTGGCGATGGCCGCGCAGAATTTCGTGTACATCGGGGTTCCTTCACCGCGGCGGCAGGTGCCGCCGCGGGGGATCAGTGAGTGAGTCGGCAGGGCGCCGAAATTACTTCGTGTCCTGGATGCGCTTGACCAGGTCGCGCAGCTTCGGGTCGGCCAGGAACTTGTCGTACACCGGCTTCATCGCGGCCTGGAACGAGGCCTTGTCGACCTCGATGATCTGCGCGCCGGCGGCCTTCACGGTGGCCAGCGACTTCTCCTCGCGCTCGTCCCACAGCTTGCGCATGAACGGCACTGATTCCTTCGCGGCCTGGCGGATCGCCTTCTGGTCCTCCGGGCTCAGGCCGTCGAACACGCGCTTGGAGAACAGCAGCACCTCGGGCGCCATCGAGTGCTCGGTCTTCGAGTAGTACTTGGCGACCTCGAACTGGCGCGAGCTCTCGTACGACGGGTAGTTGTTCTCGGCGCCGTCGACCAGGCCGGTCTTCAGTGCGGTGTAGACCTCGCCGAACGGCATCGGCGTCGCGTTCGCGCCCATCGCCTCGAGCAGCGCGACCCACAGGTCGGACTGCTGCACGCGGATCTTCAGGCCCTTCGCGTCGGCCAGCGTCTTGATCGGCTTCTTCACCGTGTACATCGAGCGCGCGCCGCTGTCGTAGTAGGCCAGGCCGATGAAGCCCTGCGCCTCGCAGCTCTTCAGGATCTCCTCGCCGATCGGGCCGTCCAGCACCGCGCGCATGTGTTCCTTCGAGCGGAACAGGAACGGCATCGTCGGCACCACGGTGGCCGGGCAGATGTTGTTCATCGGCGCGATGTTCACGCGCGTCATCGGAATCGCGCCGATCTTGGTCTGCTCGATGGTGTCCTTCTCGGCACCGAGCGAGCCGTTGTTGAACACCTTGATGCTGTGCTTGCCGTTGGTCAGCTTCGACAGCGTCTGGCCCATCTGCTTGACGGCCAGCACGGTCGGGTAGTCGTCGGGGTGGATGTCGGTCGAGCGGAACTCGGTGGCCTGCGCCGTGCCGAGGGTGGCCAGCGCGATCGCGGCGGCCAGGGTGCGGATTCTGTTTGTCATGGTCTTGTCTCCGGGGTGGATGGGGGCTGGCGAAACGTCAGAACGAAAGTCAGAAAGCGAAGGCAGCCTCGGGCAGCCCGGCCACGCCGGGTTCGGTGACGAACACCGAGCCGTCGGGCGCATCGTCGGCCGCCGTCGGCAGCCGGATCGAGGTGATGAACAGGTGGCGCAGCTGCGGACCGCCGAAGGCGCACATCGACGGCTTGGGCACCGGCACCGGCAGCGACCGGTCGAGCCGGCCGTCGGGCGTGAAGCGGTGCACCAGGCCGGCGTCGTTGGCGCAGATCCAGTAGCCGCCGTCGGCATCGACCGCGGCACCGTCGGGCCGGCCCGGGTGGCGGTTCATGTCGACGAACTCGCGGCGGTCGGTGGGCGTGCCGTCAGTGTCCAGGTCGAAGGCCCAGATGCGGCGCACGCTCGGGTGCGAGTCCGACAGGTACATCACCTCGCCGCGCGGGCTGAACGCGAGGCCGTTGCCGGTGATGAGCCCCGAGACCAGCGGCGCCGAGAGACCGTTCGCATCGAGCCGGAACAGCGCGCCCAACGGCGATGYGAGCGACATGTCGCGCACCATCGTGCTGGACCAGAAGCGGCCCTGGCGGTCGCAGCGGCCGTCGTTGAAGCGCATGCCGTCGCGCGGGTGGGTGATGCTGCGCAGGCGCGTCGAGGTCAGGCCCGCGGCCGACAGGCGCAGGTGGAACACGCCGCTCTCCATCGCCGCCACCAGCCCGCCCTGCGCATGCAGCGCGAGGCAGGCCACGCGCTCGGCGCAGGCCCAGCTCTCGACGCGGCGCGTGGCCCAGTCGAAGCGGCGCACTTGGCGGCCCTCGATGTCGACCCAGTACAGCGCCTGCTCGGCCACCGACCACAGCGGGCTTTCGCCCACCTGGTCGCGCGATGCGTCGAGCTTGTCCATCGGCAGCGCGACGCTCATTCGAACGGGCCGGTGCGCACGAAGGCGCCGCCCTGGTACAGCACGGCCGGATCGTTGTAGTCGAGCGGGGCCTGGCGGGCTTCGACCGCGGCGCGGAACGGCTCGGAGCTGTCCTGCGGCACGTAGCCGAGGTGCTTCGCCTTGGTGTTGTCCCACCACTGCGTGCGGTTGTCCGACATGCCGTAGACCACGCTATAGCCGACCAGCGGCGCCGTCAGGCACGACACCACCAGCCGCTCCAGGTCGTCGAAGCTCATCCAGGTGGCGAGCATCCGGCGGTCCTTCGGCTCGGCGAACGACGAGCCGATGCGCAGGCAGGCGGTCTCGATGCCGTAGCGGTCGAAGTAGAAGCGCGCGAGGTTCTCGCCGAAGGCCTTGCTGACACCGTACAGGCCGTCCGGGCGCGGCAGCGCATTCGTGTCGAGCACCTCGTCCTGGCGGTAGAAGCCGGTCACGTGGTTCGAGCTCGCGAACAGCACGCGCTTCACGCCGTGCTTGCGCGCCGCTTCATACAGGTTGTAGGTGCCGACGATGTTGGCCTGCAGGATCGGATCGAACGCCGCCTCGACCGAGACGCCGCCCAGGTGCACGACGGCATCGACGCCCGCCAGCAGCCCGTGCACCGCGGCGGCATCCTGCAGCGGCACCTGGCTGACTTCTTCGCCGGCGGCCGCCGCGCCCAGGTCGGCGAGATCAGACAGGCGCAGCACGTCGCAATAGGCCTTCAGGCGCGGCCGCAGTACGCGAC
>NZ_JBFUCB010000691.1:0-3018 GCF_056405435.1 Rhizobacter sp. P1_G5
GCCCAGGGCTACGCCGACAACTACATCCCGTCGGGCGACAACGGCAAGACGACCGAGGGCCGCCCGATCACGAAGAACGAAGCCGAGAACGAGCTGTACAAGTACGCCGACTACCTGCCGAAGGACATGTCGCTGGACGAGCTGCACAAGATCGTCGACGGCACCTCGCACACCGGCAAGTGCCCGCCGCAGCTGATCGCCGCGGCCAAGTACTTCACCGACCACCCGCAGGAGTGGAAGGACCTGAACAACGGCAAGGACAAGGTCTCGCACGCGAGCATGGAGGACAAGATCGCGGCCAAGGGGCAGCTCGACGCCGACCAGAAGAAGGCGCTGGACCGCATCGATGCCGACCCGAACGGCGCGTTCGGCAACAAGTTCAACCGCGACAAGCTGCAGAAGATCGCCRACGACCCGAAGGCCGCGCCGGAGGACAAGGAAGCGGCGAAGAAATTCCTCGAGGACCCGGTGCTGTTCGGCAAGCTGGACAACGCCAAGCACGGCCGCGACATCAAGGGCGCGAAGAAGCTGTGGCAGCAGTCGGACGACGGCACCATCAGCCGCGACGACATCAAGGCCTTCCGCAGCCACCTGGAGAACAAGGAGGTCGCGACGACGCCGGCGAACGCCACGCACAAGCCGAAGGGCGCCGAGGACGTGAAGGCGGTCGGCGACATGGTGGCCGGCGAGATGGACCAGCCGGACCAGAAGAAGGCCAAGGGCGGCGGCTTCAAGAAGTTCCTGCAGGGCTGCCTGAGCGTGGTGTCGAAGATCGCCAACGTGATCTCGAAGGTGGCCGAGAAACTCGGCAAGGTGCTGCCGCCGCCGTTCAACCTGGTGGCCAAGGCGGTCGCGGTGGGTTCGCGCGTGTGGTCGGAGGGGACCAACGTCGCCGCGACGGCGATCCAGGGCGGCGACGTCAAGAAGGCCTTGCGCGACGCCGGGCTGGATATCGCAGGCACCGGGCTCAACGTGGCGACCAACAGCAGCGCCGGCAGCCTGGTGACGGGCGGCGTGAAGGCGGGGCTCAACGGGGCGAGTGGCGAGAAGCCGAAGGCGGCGGATTTCTTCTGATCCGGTTTGCACCCGGCGGCGATCGGAATACGCTACCATTTGGCGAATTCTGATCAACCATTTGGGTGAATCATCATGTGTGCTGCCGCTGTGCGCCCCCGGCCGGCCCTGGGTTCCAAGCCACCCGCCGACTTCTGGTCGGTGCAGGGGCGCGGGCCGGCGGCCGGTGCCAAGGCATCCCGCAAGGCCTTCGCCGACCTGGTCGGGCGGGTGCGCAGTTCACCCGGGATCGTGCTGTTCGACGCGGTCGAAGCGGGTGTTCCCACCTGGCTGGTCGACGTGATCGCCGAGGCGACCGGCCAGGCCGTGTCGACCGTGATGGACATCATCGGCGTGTCGCCCACCACCTTCCGACGCAAGGACGAAGCCGGCGAGGTGCTGCCGGACGTCGCCGGGCACCGCGTGATGGGTTTGCTGCGCGTGGCAGCCACGCTGCGCCGCCTGCTCGAGGAGAGCGGCGATCCGGCGCAATTGAAAGACTTCGACCTCGACGCCTGGCTCGCTGAATGGCTGCGCGAACCGCTGCCCGAACTGGGCGGCAGGACCCCGGCCGAGCTGTTGCGCAACCCCGAGGGGCTGCGCGCGGTGGAGCAGGTGCTGGAGCGCATGCGCGGGGGACTGYCTGCATGACGGTGGCGTTGTGGCGCATTGCCGCCGACACACCGCAGTGGGGCGCCGATGACCTGGCCGGAAAGGGTGCCGCGAGCCGCGGATCGCGTTGGAACCATCCCGGAGAGTTGGTGAGCTTCGCGGCCACCTCGGTGTCGCTCGCGGCCTGGGAGACGCGGGCGCATTTCGGCAAGAGCGCGGGCAAGTTGCCGTGGAATCGCTTCCTCGTGCGCATCGATGTGCCGGACGCGGTCTGGGCGGCGCGGCTGGTGCTGCAACGTCCACCGGCCGTCGGCTGGGATGCGATCCCCGAAGGGCTGGTCTCGCGCGAGCTCGGCTCAGCGTGGCTGGGCGGGGGACAGTCGGCGCTGCTGGTCGTGCCGTCGGTGATCATCGAGGAAGAAGACAACGTGCTGATCAACCCGGCGCATCCGGATGCTGCAGGGTTGGCGGCGGTGAAGGTCCGGCGGTTCGTCTACGACCACAGGGTGTAGCGGTGATTCACCACTCGTACCTTTGCGCTGCGAGCGTATCGACCCAGTCCCGAATCTTGTAGTCGCGTTTGACAAGCTCTTCGATGAATCCGCAGAAGCTCTCTGAGATCATCGAGAAGAAGGGCTGGGATCGCGAGAAAAAATAGATGCGTCCGTGAATGTCGAATCCGAAGAAGTTGCCTTGCGTGTCCTGAGCGAACAGGGCGCCACCTTTCAGTTGACCACGCTCTATGGCAGCGAACCACTCCTCGCGGAAGCTCAGCCCCTCATCAATATCTCCGTAGCCAAGCGTCAGGAGCCAGCGACGAAGATCGCCGGGCACGGCGATCCCGATTCCTTGTTCGATGGCTTCGATTTCATCGAGCGCAACGGCTCTGTAGGGTGTGAACACAGGCTTCCGCCGAAAGAATTTCTTCCGACTGGCCGAACGCACGGCTCTCACGATCTCGTCGATTTCCATTCACTATTCCTCAAGCGCCCATCACCTGGACAATCAGGTAGACCACAAAGACAACCAACAGCATCGCGGGAGTGAACCAGAACAGCAGCACCATCGGGAGACTCCAACGTCGGCCATAGACATCCAGTTCCGACAGATGTTTCACCATCGCCTCGATGTCTTCCGCAGGAACGCAGTCTTGACGAGGTATCCGGTGCAAGTCCCATATGCCCCTCGCGCTCACTTCGTCCAGAAGACGAGCAGATAGGCAACCATCAAGATCAAGAGTGGAGGCAACAGCCATCGCACCCCATCGATGACCAAACGCCTTGGGGGCACAGCCAGTACGCGCTTCGCATATGCAATGACCGACTGGACCTCGGTCTGGTCAAAGGCATATGG
>NZ_JBFUCB010000692.1:0-3015 GCF_056405435.1 Rhizobacter sp. P1_G5
GTGCTGGACACCAACGTCGTGCTCGACTGGCTGGTGTTCGGCAACCCGGGGGTCGCTCCGATCGTCCGCGCGGTCGAGAACGGCCGGCTGCAATGGGTCGCCACGGCCGCGATGCGCGACGAGCTGGCCGAGGTGCTGCGTCGAGGGTTGCCTCGCAATCCATCGATGGATGCCGACCTCATCTGGTCAACATGGAGTGCACGCGCTCACATTGAAGACCTTCCACCACCCGCCAGCCTGGCCGCGCCGCTGCGCTGCACCGACCCCGACGACCAGAAGTTCATCGATTTCGCCCTGCTCCGCGCCGACTGGCTGTTCACTCGCGACCGCGCCGTGCTGCGGCTGGCGCGCCGGGCCCTCCCGCGCGGCCTGGCGATCCTGAGGCCCGAAGCCTGGACCGCACCCCCGGAATGAAAAAAGGGCGGCCGAAGCCGCCCTTTCCGCACGAAGCGCKAACACTCACTCGGCAGCGTCGCCGCCGGCTTCCGCCGGGGTTTCCTGCACGGAGGCGAATTCCTCCGCCTCCTGCATCGCGATGGCACGGCGCTCGGCGTCGTCCATCTCTTCCTTGACGCGGCGTGCGTCGTGGAATGCCATGCCGGTACCGGCCGGGATCAGGCGGCCGACGATGACGTTCTCCTTCAGGCCACGCAGCTCGTCGCGCTTGCCCATGATGGCAGCCTCGGTGAGCACGCGGGTCGTTTCCTGGAAGGACGCCGCCGAGATGAAGCTGTCGGTCGACAGCGACGCCTTGGTGATGCCCAGCAGCACGTCGGCGTGCGTCGCCGTCATCTTGCCTTCGGCCACCATCCGGTCGTTGGTGTCCAGCAGCTCCGAACGCTCGACCTGCTCACCGACGATGTAGGCCGTCTCGCCCGGGTTGACGATCTGCACGCGGCGCAGCATCTGGCGAACGATCACCTCGATGTGCTTGTCGTTGATCTTCACGCCCTGCAGACGGTAGACGTCCTGCACTTCGTCGACGATGTAGCGCGCCAGTTCCTCGATGCCCAGCAGGCGCAGGATGTCCTGCGGATCGGCCGGACCGTCGACGATCGACTCGCCCTTGTTGACCACCTGGCCTTCGTGGACCACGATGTTCTTTTCCTTCGGGACGAGCTCTTCGTAGACCTTGCCTTCCGGATCGGTGATCTGCAGGCGAACCTTGCCCTTGGTCTCCTTGCCGAACGACACCGTGCCGGTCATCTCGGCCAGCGTGCCCTTGTCCTTCGGGCTGCGTGCCTCGAAGAGTTCGGCCACGCGCGGCAGACCGCCGGTGATGTCCCGCGTCTTCTGGCCTTCGACCGGAATACGCGCCAGCACCTCGCCCGGGGCCAGGTCCTGGCCGTCGCGGATCTGGATCAGCGAGCCGACCTGGAAGCCGATCGTCACCGAGTGGTCGGTGCCGGGGATCTTCACCTCGTTGCCGCCGGCGTCCAGCAGCTTGACCTGCGGACGCACGACCTTGGCCGCGCCGCGGCGCTTCGGGTCGATCACGACCAGCGTCGACAGGCCGGTCACTTCATCGAGCTGCTTGGCGACCGTGACACCTTCCTCGACGTTCTCGAACTTCGCCTTGCCGGCGAATTCCGTGATGATCGGGCGGGTCAGCGGATCCCAGTTGGCCAGCACCGTGCCAGCCTTGAGCTGCTGGTCGGGCTTGATGTTCAGGATCGCGCCGTACGGCACCTTGTGGCGCTCACGCTCGCGACCGTGCTGGTCGGCGATGATGATTTCACCCGAGCGCGAGATCACGACCAGGTCGCCCTTGCCGTTGGTCACGTAGCGCATCGTCGCGTTGAAGCCGATGTGGCCATCGGACTTCGCATCGACGCTGGACGCCACCGCCGCACGCGAAGCCGCGCCGCCGATGTGGAACGTGCGCATCGTCAGCTGCGTGCCCGGTTCGCCGATCGACTGCGCCGCGATCACGCCGACTGCCTCGCCGCGGTTCACCAGGCCGCCACGACCCAGGTCGCGGCCGTAGCACTTGCCGCACAGGCCGAAGCGCGTGCCGCAGGTCAGCGCGGTGCGCACCTTCACTTCGTCGACGCCGGCGGCTTCGAGGCCGTCGAGTGCGTCTTCGTCGAGCATGGTGCCGCCGGTCAGCAACTGTTCACCCGTTTCCGGATGCAGCACCTCGATCGCGGTGACGCGGCCGAGGATGCGGTCGCGCAGCGATTCGATCACTTCGCCGCCTTCGACCAGCGCGCGCATGTTGATGCCGTTCTGCGTGCCGCAATCGTCTTCGGTGACCACCAGATCCTGCGTCACGTCGACCAGTCGACGCGTCAGGTAGCCGGAGTTCGCCGTCTTCAGCGCCGTGTCCGCGAGGCCTTTTCGGGCGCCGTGGGTGGAGATGAAGTACTGCAGCACGTTCAGGCCTTCACGGAAGTTCGCCGTGATGGGCGTCTCGATGATCGAGCCGTCCGGCTTGGCCATCAGRCCGCGCATGCCGGCCAGCTGGCGGATCTGCGCAGCGGAGCCGCGCGCACCCGAGTCGGCCATCATGTAGATGGAGTTGAACGACTCCTGGTCGACTTCCTTGCCGTGCCGATCGAGCACGCGCTGCTTGGCCAGCTGGCTCATCATGACCTTGCCGACTTCGTCGCCGGTCTTGCCCCAGATGTCCACGACCTTGTTGTAGCGCTCGCCGGCGGTGACGAGACCCGAGACGTACTGCTGCTCGATCTCCTTCACTTCCTTCTCGGCGCGGTCGATCAGGCCCGGCTTTTCCTTCGGCACGAGCATGTCGTCGATCGCGATCGAGATGCCGGCGCGCGTGGCCAGGCGGAAGCCCGACTGCAGCAGCTTGTCGGCGAACACGACCGTTTCCTTCAGACCGCACTTGCGGAACGAGGTGTTGATCAGGCGCGAGATTTCCTTCTTCTTCAGCGCCTTGTTGATGTTCGAGAACGGCAGGCCCTTCGGCAGGATCTCGGACAGCAGCGCACGGCCGACGGTGGTGTCGACGAGCTYGGTTTCCGACACGAACTCGCCGGTCACCTTGTTCTT
>NZ_JBFUCB010000693.1:0-3011 GCF_056405435.1 Rhizobacter sp. P1_G5
GCGGGGTTCGAAGCTTTGCCAATAGTGTTCGCGCTGGAACGGGTACGCCGGCAGCGTCGCCCGCGGCCGCGCGCCACCCTGCACCGCGGCCCAGTCCGGCCGCACGCCGCGCACGAACAGCTGGCCCAGGCTGTCGAGCAGCGACACCACGTCGTCGCGCCCCTTGCGCAGCGACGGGATCCACGCGCTGTCGGGCATCACGCTGCCACGCTGCGCCATGTTCAGCAGCGTCGGCTGCGGGCCGACCTCGATGAAGACGCGCAAGCCGTCGGCCTGCAGCGCGGCGATCGAATCGCCGAAGCGCACAGCGTCGCGCACATGGCGGCGCCAGTAGCCCGGTTGACAGACCTCGTCACCCGCCAACCGGCCGGTCACGTTCGACGCCAGCACCAGCTGCGGCGCACGGAACTCCACCTGCGACGCGACCGCCTCGAACGCATCGAGCATCGGCTCCATCAGCGGCGAGTGGAAGGCGTGCGAGACCTTCAGCCGCTGCGCCTCGATGCCGGCGACCGCGAGCCGCTCCAGCGCCGCGTCGACCGCGTCGGCACGGCCGGAGATCACGGTGTTCTGCGGGCCGTTCGCCGCGGCGATGGCGAGCACGGAGGCATCCCGCGCGATCGCGGCGCGCACGGTGGCCTCGTCGGTGAAGACCGCCGCCATCGCGCCATCGCGCGGCAGCGCGCTCATCAGCCGGCCCCGTTCGACGATCAGCTTCAGCCCGTCCGCGAGGCTGAACACGCCGGCCACGCAGGCCGCGACGTACTCGCCGACGCTGTGGCCCATCACCGCGGTCGGCTTGACGCCCCACGATTGCCACAGCTGCGCGAGCGCGTACTCGATCGCGAACAGCGCCGGCTGCGTGAACGCGGTGTCGTCGAGCCGTTCGGCGTCGTTCCACATCACGTCGAGCAGGCCGAGGCCGAGCAGGGGTGCCGTGATGCGTTCGCACTCGTCGAGCGCGGCGCGGAACACCGGCTCGGCGTCGTACAGCGCGCGGCCCATGCCGGCAACCTGCGCGCCCTGGCCGGTGAACAGGAACACGAGTTCCGGCGCCGTGCCGCCGACGGCGCGGCCGCGCGAGGCGCCGGCGGTCGGCGCGCCGGCGATGAATTCGCCGAGCCGTGCCTTCAAGGCGTCGGCGCTGTCGGCAACCACCGCCAGCCGCTCGATGAACGGCGAACGGCCGAGCGCGAGCGTCGCGGCGATCTGGTCGAGTGGCGCCGTGCCGGCCGCATCGGCCAGGCGGCGGGCGGCAGCTTCGAGTGCGGCGGGCGTCTGCGCGCTCAGCACAATGAGCTGCTGCGCCTGCGCGGGCAAGACCGCTGGCACGGCGGGCGGCGCCTCTTCCAGGATCACATGCGCATTCGTGCCGCTGAACCCGAACGAGCTGACGCTCGCGCGCCGCGGCCGGCCGGCATCGGGCCACGGCGTCGGCACGGTCGGCACCGTGATCGGCATCTCGTCCCAGGCGATCAGGTGGTTCGGCCGCTTCAGGTGCAGGTGCGGCGGGATCGTGCGGTGCTGCAGCGCCAGCGCGACCTTGATGACGCCGGCCACGCCGGCGGCCGCTTCCAGGTGGCCGATGTTGGTCTTCACCGAACCGATCATCAGCGGCGTGTCGGCCGGTCGCTGGCCGTAGACCTGGTGCAGCGCCTTGACCTCGATCGGGTCGCCGAGCGGCGTGCCGGTGCCGTGCGCCTCGACGTAGCTGATCTCGTCGGGTTTCACGCGCGCGTTGGCGAGCGCGGCRCGGATCACCGCCTCCTGCGCGGTGCCGTTCGGTGCGGTCAGGCCGCTGCTGCGGCCGTCCTGGTTCAGCGCCGAGCCGCGCACCAGCGCGATCACGCGGTCGCCGTCGCGCTGCGCATCGGACAGCCGCTTCAGCACGACGACGCCGCAGCCCTCGCCACGCACATAGCCGTCGGCCGCGTCGTCGAAGGTCTTGCAGCGGCCGTCGAACGACATCATGCGGGCGCGCGAGGTCAGGATCGAGCCGTCGGCCGTCAGCGTGAGGTTCACGCCGCCGGCGAGCGCGAGGTCGGCTTCGCCGCTGCGCAGGCTCTGCACCGCCCAGTGGATCGCGACCAGCGACGACGAGCACGCGGTGTCGATCGCGACGTTGGGCCCGTGCAGCCCGAGGAAGTACGACAGCCGCCCGGCCGCCACGCTGTGCGCGGTGCCCGAGGGCGTATAGGCATCGCCGAAGCGCGAGCCGATCGCCTCGGACAGCTGGTTCGCATAGTCGTGCGTCGTGATGCCCATGTAGACGGCGGTCTGGCTGCCGGCCAGCGACGACGGCGCGATGCCGGCGTGTTCGAGCGACTCCCAGGTCACCTCCAGCAGCAGCCGCTGCTGCGGGTCGAGGCTGACGGCCTCGCGCGGCGAGATGCCGAAGAAGTGCGCGTCGAAGCGATCGACGTCCTTCACGAAGCCGCCCCAGCGGGTGTAGCTCTTGCCGGGCACGTCGGGGTCGGCGTCGAAGCAGGCGTCGGCATCCCAGCGCTCCTTCGGCACCTCGGTGACGCCGTCGGTGCCGCTCTCGAGGAAGCGCCAGAACGCGTCGGGCGTGTCGCCGTCGCCGGGGAAGCGGCAGCCGATGCCGACGATCGCGATCGGCTCGTGGCGCGACTGCTCGACGGCCTTCAGCCTCGCCTCGAGCTGGTCGATGGCCTGCAGCGAGCGCTTCAGCAGCGCGGCGTAGTCGGGGGTCTGCCGGGTGTCGGTCACGGAGTCTCCTGGATGCCGATGCCGTCGAGGCGTCGCATCAGCTGCATCGCGAGTTCATCTTCGGACAGCGCATCGAGGCTGTCCGCGGGTGGGGGTGCCGACACCGCGGCGGGCGCCGCGGCAGCGGCCGGCTCGAACTGGTCCGCGAACACCTCGCTCGCCAGGTGCTCGGTCAGCGCCGCGACCGACGGGTGGTCGAAGGTCACCGTCGCGGCCAGCGTGCGGCCGACACTCTTGCCGAGCAGGTTGCGCAGCTCCACCGCCATCAGCGAATCGAGGCC
>NZ_JBFUCB010000694.1:0-3007 GCF_056405435.1 Rhizobacter sp. P1_G5
GTCTCGGCCCAGGCCGGCTGGCGCTGGCCGACGGCGACCAGCAACAGCTTCACGCGCGCGAGGCGGTCTTCTTCGCCGGCGCTTTCCGGGCGGGAGCCTTCTTCGCCGGGGCCGCTTTCGCCGGAACCGTTTTTGCCGGGGCCTTCCTGGCCGCGACCGGCCTGGCCGCAACGGTCTTGGCGGCAACCTTCTTCGCCGGTGCCTTGGCCGGTGCCGCCTTGGCCGCCGCCTTCTTCGCCGGCGCAGCGCTCTTCACGCCGACCGTGCGGGTCACGACGCTGCCGGTCTTGGCCGGTGCCGCCTTGCGGGCCGGGGCCTTCTTGGCTGCGGCCGGCCGGGCCGCAACGGTCTTCGCCGCAGCCTTCCTGGCCGGTGCCTTGGCCGGGGCCTTGGCGGGCGCCGACCTGGCCGCCGTCTTGGCGGGGGCCTTGCCCGAAGCGGCCTTCTTCGCCGGCGCCTTCTTCGCCACCGGCTCCTCGGCCTTCACGAGCCTGACCGGCGCCGTGTCCACCTTGAGCTTGACGGGCTTGTCGCCCCAGATCTCCTCGAGGTGGTAGTACTCGCGGATCGACGGTTGCATCACGTGGACGACGGCAGCGCCGCAGTCGACGATGATCCATTCGYCGTTGTCCTCGCCCTCGGTGCGCAACACCGGGAAGCCGCCCGATTTCACCGCATCACGCACGCTGGCTGCGAGGGCCTTGGTCTGGCGGTTCGAGGTGCCCGAGGCGATGATCACGCGCTCGAAGAGCGGCGAGAGATGCTCGGTGTTGAAGACCAGGATGTTCTGTGCCTTCACGTCTTCCAGACCATCGACGATGGCGCGCTGCAGTTTTCGGATGTCCATTCAACTCCTGAGTTCGCCCGTGYACAGGGCGTATTGGTCAATATAACGCGCCACGGGGGCGGGCACCAGATCGTCGACCGCAAGTCCCCGGGCCACGCGGGCACGGATGTCGGTCGACGACACGTCCATCATCGGCAGCGGCACCGCCCGGTGCGGCTGCGCCTGCACCTCGCGGCTCGCCGCCATCGTCACGCCGGGCCGGTTCGCGACCGCCAGCGTGACGCGTTGCAGCAGATCCTGCCAGCGCACCCAGCTGTGCAGCCCGGCGTACTGGTCCTGGCCGATCACCAGGAACCACTCGACGCCCGGCTCGGCGGCCTGCAGTTCGCGCACGGTGTCGAAGGTGTAGCTCGCGCCGCTGCGGCGCAGCTCGCAGCCTTCGAGCGTGAAGCGCGGCTCGCCTTCGATCGCCAGCCGCACCATCGCCTCGCGGTGCACGGCGGGCGTCAGGTCACGGTGTTTCTGCCATTGGCGACCCGCCGGCACCCAGCGCAATTCGTCGAGCTCGAGTTGCGACAACGCGACACGGGCCAGCGCCACATGCGCCACGTGCACCGGATCGAAGCTGCCTCCGAACAGCGCAATGCGCTTCAAGGGAAGGTCTCTTCGGCCCAGGGGCGCGGTCGCAGGAAGTCGCTGTACAGGCGCGCCTCCGGCGTGCCGGCCGCGGGCGACCAGTTGTAGCGCCACTTCACGAGCGGCGGCATCGACATCAGGATCGACTCGGTGCGCCCGCCCGACTGCAGCCCGAACAGCGTGCCACGGTCGAACACCAGGTTGAACTCGACATAGCGGCCGCGCCGGTAGGCCTGGAAATCGCGCTCGAGCTCTCCGTAAGCAAGTGCCTGGCGGCGCTGCACGATCGGCAGGTAGGCCGGGATGAACGCATCGCCGACCGCGCGCAGCATCTCGAAGCTGCGCTCGAAGCCGAGCTCGGAGAAATCGTCGAAGAACACGCCGCCGATGCCGCGCGGCTCGTTGCGGTGCTTCAGGAAGAAATACTCGTCGCACCACTGCTTGAAGCGCGGGTACTTGTCATCGCCGAAGGGCGCGAGCGCGTCGCGGTTGGTGCGGTGGAAATGCTGCGCATCGGCTTCGAAGCCGTAGTACGGCGTCAGGTCCATGCCGCCGCCGAACCAGGTGACCGGCGCGCCACCGGCCGGCAGTGCGGCCAGCATCCGCACGTTCATGTGCACGGTCGGCACGAACGGGTTGCGCGGGTGGAAGACGAGCGAGACGCCCATCGCCTCGAACGGCGCCCCGGCCAGCTCGGGCCGGTGCTGCGTGGCCGACGGCGGCAGCACCTTGCCCTTCACGTGCGAGAAGCTGCAGCCGCCGCGCTCGAGCAGCGGGCCCTCTTCCACCAGCCGCGAGAGGCCTTCGCCCTCGAGCTTGCCGCCGGGCTCGCGCACCCAGTGGTCGGTGATGAAGGCATCGCCGCCTTCGGCCTCCATCGCGCCGATGATGCGCGACTGCAGGCCGAGCAGGTACTCGCGGACCGCGCCGGTGTCGCTCATCGCTTGATGGCCCGGTGGCCGATGTCGCGCCGGAACTGCATGCCGTCGAAGTGGATGCCCTGCAGCGCTTCGTAGGCGCGCTGCTGCGCCATCTTGGTCGAGTCGCCGAGCGCGGTGACGCACAGCACGCGCCCGCCCGCGGTCACGGCGCCGCCCTTGTCGGGCGCGGTGCCGGCATGGAACACCATCGCATCCGGCTGCTCGGCCGGCAGGCCGGTGATCGCATCGCCCTTGCGCGGGTTCAGCGGGTAGCCGCCGGCCGCCATCACGACGCCGAGCGCTACGCGGCGGTCCCATTGCAGCTCGACCTGGTCGAGCGTGCCGTCGGTGGCCGCCATCATCACGTCGAACAGGTCGCTCTTCAGCCGCATCATGATCGGCTGCGTCTCCGGGTCGCCCAGGCGCGTGTTGAACTCGATCGTCTTCGGCGCGCCTTCGTCGTCGATCATCAGCCCGGCATACAGGAAACCGGTGAACGGCACGCCATCGCGCGCCATGCCGGCGATGGTCGGCAGGATGATCTCGTGCATCACCGTCGCATGCACGTTCGGCGTGACCACCGGTGCCGGCGAGTAGGCKCCCATKCCGCCGGTGTTCGGGCCKWCATCGCCGTCCWGCAGGCGCTTGTGGTCCTGGCTGGTGG
>NZ_JBFUCB010000695.1:0-3510 GCF_056405435.1 Rhizobacter sp. P1_G5
TCGGCGAACACCGTCGGGCGGATGAACCAGCCGCGCGGCAGGCCGTCGGGCCGGCCCTCGCCGCCGGTCACCAGCCGGGCGCCCTCGGCGATGCCGATCCCGATGTAGCGCTGCACCCGATCGAACTGCCGCTGGCTCACCATCGGCCCGATCGCCGTTGACGGATCGGCCGGGTCGCCGACCCGCACCTGCGCCACCGCATCGCCGATGCGCTGCGCGTACTCCGCCATCCGCACCTGCGGCACCAGGATGCGCGTGCCGGCGATGCAGGCCTGGCCGCTGTTGATGAAACCGGCCGCGACGGCGAGCTTCACCGCCGCGTCGGTGTCCGCGTCGTCGAGGATCACGGTCGGCGACTTGCCGCCGAGCTCGAGCGTCACGCGCTTCATCGTCTCGACGCCGGCCCGCAGGATGCCCTTGCCGACGGTCGTCGAGCCGGTGAACGAGATCTTCGCGACATCGGGGTGCGTGGCGATCTCGGCACCGACCACGTCGCCGCGGCCGTTGACGATGTTGAACACGCCCGGCGGCAGGCCGGCCGCGTGCAGCGCCTCGGTGACGACCTGGGTCTGGATCGCGCTCATCTCGCTGGGCTTGATCACTGCAGTGCAGCCGGCCGCGATCGCGGTGGCGAGCTTATTGCAGATGAAGCCGGCATTCGCATTCCACGGCGTGATCAGCCCGACCACGCCGACCGCTTCCATCACGACGTCGGCGCTGCCGATGCGCCGTTCGAGTGGATAGGCCTCCAGCGTCTGCGCCGCCAGCAGGAAGGCGTCGGCCGCGTACTGCGCGCCCCACTGCGCCCGCGACACCGGCCCGCCGTACTCGAGGATGGTCGCGTCGCGGATGTCGTCGACGCGCGCCAGCACCGCCCGGTGCAGGCGGCGCAGCATCGCGACGCGCTCGGCCTTCGGGCTGCGCGACAGGCCGGGCAGCGCGCGCCGGGCGGCGGCGATCGCGCGGCGCGCATCCTCCACGTCACCGAGCGCGACCTGGCCGATAAGCGCCTCGGTGGCCGGGTTGAAGAGGTCGAAACGCTCCTGGCCGTGCGGGGCGACGAAGGCGCCGTCGATGTAGATCCGGGTGATGCCGTGCATGTCGATGTCCTGTGCAATGAAGGGATGCATCGAATCTAGAGGCCGGGCATTGATTTGATAAGCTGCACGAATCCCGATGACTAGTTCTGGTAATCAGGACAATGCACAAGTCAGGCCTCGTCGAACTGGAAGCGGTGCTGGCCGTGGCGCGGCACGGCAGCTTCCGTGCAGCCGCCACCGACATGGGCATGTCGACCTCGGCGCTGAGCAGCGCGGTGGCCGGGCTCGAGGCGCGCCTCGGCGTGCGCCTCTTCAACCGCACGACGCGCAGCGTGGCGCTGTCCGGGGCCGGCGAGCAGTTCGTCGCGCGCATCGCGCCGGCGCTGGGCGACATCCGCGGCGCGATGGAGGCGGTGAACCTGCTGCGCGACACGCCGGCCGGCACGCTGCGGCTGAACACCTCGGTCGGTGCGGCGCGCATCGTGTTCGAGCCGATCGTGCTCGAGTTCCTGAAGCGCTACCCGCAGATGCAGGTCGACCTGGTCACCGAAGGGCGGCTGATCGACATCGTCGCCGAGGGCTACGACGCCGGCATCCGGGTGGCCGACACGGTGCCGCGCGACATGATCGCGGTGCCGATGAGCGGCGCGATGCGCATGGCGGTGGTCGCGTCGCACGACTACGTGGCGGCGCACGGCAGCGCCGCCACGCCGGGCGAGTTGATGAACCACCGCTGCATCCGCTGGCGCCTGGCGAGCGGCGCGCGCTACCGCTGGGAGTTCGAGCGGCACGGCGAATCGCTGACGCTGGACGTGCCCGGCCCGATCACGCTCGACGAGCCGTCACTGATGCGCAGCGCGGTCTTCGCCGGCGTCGGTGTCGGCTACCTGTCGGAGCTGCACGTCGGCGACGACCTGAAGCAGGGACGGCTGCTGCGCATGCTCGCGGACTGGACGCCGCCCTACCCCGGCATCTGCCTGTACTACCCGACACGCCGGCATGTGCCGGCGGGCTTGCGGGCGTTCATCGCGCTGATCCGCGAAGTCATGCAGGCGGGGTGAAATACGGCCGCTCGTCGGCGAACAGCAGCCGGCGGGCCGCATCGCGCCACGCCGCCGGCGCCTCGCGGCCGAGCAGCACGACGCCGGCCGCGTACGCGTGCACGCGCCATTGGAACGACATCTCGGCCAGCACGCGCTCGGCCACGCCGACATCGCGCGTCTTCTGCAGTTGCTCGAAGAACACCCGCATCAGCGCTGCATCGGTCGGCGAGCGGCGCGCGACGGCGGCAACGAAGGGCTCGATGTCCTGCCCGCCGCGTGCCGCGACGGCAGCAGCGAGCCACGCGGTCGCATCGTCGACGCCGCTGTCCGTCGGCAGCGCGATCGCACGCAGGACGAGTGGCTGATCGGCACCGTCGGACGCCGCCGCCAACCGCAGCAGGCGGGCCTGGCGGTGCGCGGAGCCGCCGGCCGCGGCCTTCATCGCCGCATCGATGCGGCCGCGCGCCAGCTCGGCGTACTCGGTCGGCAGGCCTTCCTCGGCCGGCGCGGTCCCGCTCTCCATCGCCAGGCGCGCGCGCAGCACCGGCGACGCCTTGGTCAGCTCGGCCATGCGCTTCGCGTCGTCCTGCTTCAGGAAGCGGCGCAGCCGCGCCTCGTCGATCGCGATGTAGCTCGCCAGCGAGGCCATGCGCCCGCGCGCTTCGCCCAGGCCGGCCAGGCCTGCATCGAGGCGGCCGAAGTCGAGTTCGGAATACGCCGCGGCATAGCCGAACCACGCGTGCGCCGGCCAGCGCGCATGGCCGTCGATGAAGGCCTGCCACTTCTGCGGGCTCTCGGTGTCGCAGCGCACCGCGGCATAGCGCAGGTTCGGGTTGTCCTGCGCCGCCCGGCTGGCCGCCACATGGCGGGCGCAGACCTCGGCATGCGCAGCATTCTGCGTGCCGTCCTGCTCGGCACGCGTGGCGATCAGCTGGCGGCGCTGCACGTCGTTGGCCAAGGCGTCCAGCTGCCGATCGGGCGGCATGTCGACCAGCCCCTGCAACACGGTGCGCGTGCCGCCGCCGCCCTTCGTGCTGATCGACTTCGGCGGCTCCTCGAACACATGCTCGGCGCCGGTCGACAACCAGCGCGGCGTGCCGAGCATGCGCTCCGGAATGCTCTGCGTGCGGCCGTACACCGCGGTCCACTCGACCAGCGGCGCGGCCGACGCGACGTTGTAGACGTAGGTGCCGAAGCTGCCCTTCGCATCGGCCTCGAACGACTCGATCAGYGCGCCCTTCGGCGTGCGCGACTCGACCTGCACCATGTGCCCGGCCGGCAGCGTGAGCCGCTGCAGCGCGTTCGGTGCGACCGCCAGCGGCGGGCGCCCGGCCACCGTCACCTGCACCGGCGTGCCCAGCCCGTTGTAGACGACGATCTGCGCATCGCCCACCGAGCCGCCCAGGCCCAGCACCGCGGCGATGATG
>NZ_JBFUCB010000696.1:0-3000 GCF_056405435.1 Rhizobacter sp. P1_G5
GTTCAGCAGCGGCCCGCCGGAGTTGCCGGGGTTCAGCGCCGCATCGGTCTGGATCACGTCCGGGATCAGCCGGCCGGTGCCGGCGCGCATGCTGCGGCCGAGCGCGCTGACGATGCCGGCCGTCACGGTGTGCTCGAAGCCGAGCGGGTTGCCGATCGCGATCGCGATCTCGCCGCGCCTGAGCAGCGCCGAGCGGCCGATCGGCAGCGGCGTGAGCCCGCCGCGCGACATGCCGTCGATGTGCAGCAGCGCGAGGTCGGTGTCGGGGTCGTCGCCGACCCAGCGCGCATCGAACTCGCGGCCGTCGCTCAGCGACACGCGCTGGCGCGTGACCTGCGGCGACGGCAGCGCGCTGCCGCCGGCGCGCGTCACGTGCGAGTTGGTCAGCAGGTAGCCGTCGGGCGTGAACAGGAAGCCGGAACCGCCGCCGAGCGCCGCATCGCGGTTGCTGGCGTGGCCGACCACCTTGACCGACGCGACGCTCGGCCCGGCGCGCTCGACCACGCCGGAGACGGTCTCGGAATAGGCATCGAGCAGAAAGGCGTCGTTGGCACCCACGGGGAGATCCTCCAGACAGCGCATGTGGGACCCAGCACGCGCGCTTTCAAGTACCCGTTCGCCCTGAGCTTGTCGAAGCCCTGGTGACCTATCCCGACACCACCCGGTCGCGGCCTTCTGCCTTGGCGCGGTACAGCGCCTCGTCGGCACGCTGCAGCAACTGCTCGGCGGTTTCGCCTTCGCGCAAGGTCGCCAGGCCGATGCTGACGGTGATGTGCAGGCCCGCGGCGACGTCGCCCCAGGCCTCGCCCGACACCGCGCGGCGCACCCGCTCGGCGATCGCGAGCGCGGTGGCCGGCTCGCTGGTGGCGAGCAGCAGCAGGAATTCCTCGCCGCCGTAGCGGCCGATGCGGTCGTCCGCCCGCAGCGAGCGCACCGCGCCGAGCACGAAGCGGCGCAGCGCGGTGTCGCCCACCAGGTGCCCGTGGTTGTCGTTGACCAGCTTGAAATGATCGAGGTCCATCAGCGCCACCGACGGCCGCGCGCCGGCCTGCAGCGCGTCGTCGAGCGCACCGAGGATCGCGCGGCGGTTCAGCGCGCCGGTCAGCTCGTCGCGCGTGGCCAGCGTGTGCAGCTGGTTTTGCGCCTGCGCGAGCTCGCGGTTGCGCGTGCCCAGCAGCTGCCGCACCGAGGCGCCGTACAGCCCGACCACCGCGCAGCGCCCGATCGCCATCGACAGCCACACCGCCGACAGCGCCGCCTGCCAGCGCGTGGCGACCGGCAGCGCCGGGGCCTGCTCGGCCAGCCCGATCGCGAGGGCGAGCCCGAGCGAGATCACGGCCCACAGCGGCACCACCTGGCGCGGCGTGAGCCGCAGCGCGCTGAACGCGAACACGATGAAGACGATGCTGATCGACAGCACGCCGACCGCGGGCGCCAGCACCACCATCGCCAGCTGCAGGCCGGAGGCCGTCAGCATCTGCGGGCCGGTCAGGTACGGATCGGCGAAGCGTTCGCTCCAGCCGCGGTTCAGCATCAGGAAGAAGGCGCCGCCGGCGAGCGCGCCGCCGAGCAGGTAGATGACGGGCGGCAGCAGGCCGACCGCGCCGGCCGCGTGCAGCAGGAACAGCAGCAGCGCGTCGATCGCATAGCTCGCGACGCTCATGCGCAGCATGCGCATGCGCTCGCCACGGCGGCGCAGCGCACGGGCGCCTGGCTCTTCCGGCGCGGTCGGCGGCAGGTGGCTGCCGGCGGCGGGGAACGGAACGGGGGGAAACGGCGGAACGGATTGCAGGCGATGGGGCATGTGGGGGCTCGCCGTCAATCTCGGCCCGCTCCCGGGCATCTTGAGCACGCCGGGCGTGGCAGCGTGCATACCTCACGCGAGCTGCGTCAGGGCTTTCACCGGGGATGGCTCAGGTCGGCCGCGGCGCTGCCGATATCTGTCGCTGGAAAGCCGTCGCCCGGTGGTTGGACCGGGCTCGAACGGTTGCCGGAGTTTCGAATGACCTCGCTCAAATCCCCGTGGCGCGCGCTGCTCGGCTGGCTGCTGGCCGGTGCGCTCGCGTGCGCCATGGTGGCCTGGGCGATGAAGACGGCGTCGCGCGCGCAGTTGCGCGCCGATGCCGAGCACAGCGCGCAGCAGTGGGCGGGCTATGTGCGCGACACCGTGCCCGACCTCGACAGCCTTTTCGCCGGTGGCCCGCTGACGCCGGCCGCCCTCGAGCAGCTCAGCCGGCTGCGCCACCTGGGCGAGGTGTTCCGCTTCAAGTTCTACGACCCGCACGGGCGCGAGCTGCTGGTGTCCGAGCAGCTCGGCCTGGGCGCCGAGGAGCTGGCGCGCGCGCGGGCTGCGGCACCGCTGGATACGCTGGCCCGCAGCCCCGAGGTGCGCGAGCTGGTGCTCGGCGGGCGCAGCATCATCTACCTGCGGCAGTCGCAGCGCGCCGACCGGCCGCGCGTCTACAGCGAGGCCTATGTGCCGGTGCRGGGCGCGCACGGCAACGTCGGCGGCGTGGTCGAGGTGTATGTCGACCAGGCCGAGCGGGCGGCGCGCATCGCGGCAGCCTTCGTGCGGGTGGCGATCGCGGTGGTGCTGGCGCTGGCGCTGCTGCTCGGCCTGAGCCTGCGGCAGTGGTTCGTGCGCTCGCGGCTCGAGCGCCAGGCCGAGGACCAGGTGCGCTACCTGGCCGAGCACGACCCGCTGACCGGGCTGATGAACCGCGCGAGCTTCRCGGCGGCGCTCAGCGAGGCCGAGGCGCGTGCGCGCGCCGGCGGCCCGAAGTTCGCGGTGCTGTGCCTGGACCTCGACCATTTCAAGCTGGTCAACGACACGCACGGCCAGGCCGCCGGCGACGGCACCCTGTGCGCCGTCGCGGGCCGGCTGCGCGAGGTGGTGCGGCAGTTCGACCTGGTCGCGCGCCTGGGCGGCGACGAGTTCGCGATCCTGCAGAGCGGCGTGCGCGGCTCGGACGATGTCTCCTCGCTCGCGCAGCGCGTGGT
>NZ_JBFUCB010000697.1:0-2986 GCF_056405435.1 Rhizobacter sp. P1_G5
GACTACGACAACATCGTTCGACTGACCTCGCAGGCCATGCTGCTGTGCCTGGTGGTCTCGCTGCCGGCGGTGCTGGTGGCGGCGCTGGTGGGCCTGCTGGTGTCCTTCGTGCAGGCGATCACCTCGCTGCAGGACCAGGCCATCTCGCAGGGCGCCAAGCTGATCGCGGTGGTGATCACGCTGGTGATCGCCGCGCCGTGGGGCGCCTCGATGGTGCTCGGTTTCGCCCAGCAGGCGGTCCAGGCGGCACTGCAATGAACATGATGCGCTCCTTCACTCGGATGGCGCCGATCGTGGCGCCGCGCGCGGCCGCGGTCGCGCCCGCCGCGACCACCGCGCATGCCGCGCCGGCGGCGACGCCGCAGGCCACGCACCAGAGCCACGAGCACCACGGCCCGCACCGCTCCGGCGGGCAGGGCCGCCACGTGGGTGGCAACCGGCCGGGCGCGCGGCCCAAGCGGTCGACCACCAACAAGGCGCGCAAGAGCCGGCGCCGCGGTGCGAACGGCATCGCGGGCGGTGACGAAGACGATCACGATTTCCACTCGGCAGAGGCGCAGCAGACCGGCACCGAAGCCGTCAACCTGAAGGACCAGTCGCAGGATTCGGGCGATGACGAGGACCGCGGCGGCGGCGAGGAATCGCGCCAGGACAAGCTGGCGCGCGCGCGCAGCCTGGCCGAGAAATCGGATGAGCCGGGCCGCGGCGGATCGCCGCGCAGGGTGTTCGATTCGAAGATCCCGCTGCAGCGCTGCAAGAAGGGCATGCTGGGCGTGGTGCAGAAGACCGTGATCGACCGCGAGCTCAACAAGGCGGCCGACACCGGCAACGGCGCGCTGGCGGCCGGTGCGCTGCGCAAGCTGAATCTGGCGCTGCTGGGCAGCACGCGCGCCGGAGCCCGGCTCGACAGCGGCGGGCTGGCGGCGGTGGCCGACTACCTGATCGCGAACTACATCAAGCCGGCGCAGCCCGAGGGGGGCTTTCCGATGTCGATCAAGTTGCTGCACTGGATGCTGCCGATGAAGCTGCTGCAGCTGCAGGTGCCGCGCACGGAAGAACAGGCCGCACTGAGCATTGCCAAGATGCTGGTGCAGGCCAGGAGGAACGAGCGATGAGTGCTGAGATGAACGAGGGCGAACTGCCCGAAGGTGCCGAGGGTGAGGCGCCGGCCGGCGACGATCCGGACCACGAGCGCTACATCGACCTGCTGACGGCGCTGTGCGGCGAGCTCGACCTGCCGGACGTGCAGGCGGTGTTGCAGTCGCGGCGCGTCGAGGTCGAGGGCTTCAGCGTGATCGTCGACCACGTGACGAACGATCCGCAGGCGATGTACATCCAGTTCGACTACGGCATCACGACGGCCGGGCGGACGCTGTCGATCTTCCGGCTGATGCTGGAATCGAACCTGCTCGTCTATGCGCAGGACCAGGCGCAGCTCGGCCTGGATCCCGACACCGGGTCGACCCAGCTGATTGTGCGCGTGCCGATGACCGACGACATCGACGGCGGCTGGCTGATGGAGACGCTGGCGCACTACGCCGAGCACGGCCGCTACTGGAAGGATCACCTGCTGCAGGCGCCCGATGACATGTTCGAGGCCATCTCGGCCGGCGATTACCTGTGGTTGAGGGCCTGATGTGATGACGGCCCCCCAGTCGCTTCGCTCCTGCCCCCGAGGGGCGCCACCCTGCGGCCCGGCAAAGCCGGTTCCGCGGGCGTTGCTTGATGGGCACATCGCTGCGCTCGTGCGGTCTGTCGATCTGCGGCTTGTCACCCGTTCGGGCTGAGCCTGTCGAAGCCCTCGCGCATTGCACAATGCCGGCCATCACTTCAAGCAGGCCCATGCCCGACAGCGACCCGCTCGATTTCTTCGAAGACCGCCCGACGCTCTGGCCGCACACCGCGCCGGAGCGGCTGTTGCCGTCGGAGGTCGAGCAGCGGCTGCTGAAGGCGATGGAGCGCGTCGGCGCCGACGGCCCGTACGCGGTGGCGCTGTGCGAGGAGGCGATCGCGCTGGCGCGCGCGAGCGGCGACGACGGCGAGATCGTGCGCACGCTGTTCCGCTCGGCCACGCTGGTGCTGCAGGCGCGCCGCCCCGACCGCGCCTATGTGCTGTGCCTGGAGGCGCAGCAAGGCTTCGAGCGCCGCGACGACCGCTGGCGCGCCACCCGCATCCTGCTGCTGCGCGGCCAGTGCTGGCTCGAGGTCGGCGAGCACGAGCGCGCGATGACGCTGATCGCCGAGGCCGCCGAGCGCTTCCGGCTGATGGACAACCGCGCCGACGTGGCGCGCTGCCAGGCCGCGATGGCGATGGCGCACCGCCTGGGCGGCGACCTCGACAGCGCGATCGCGGTGGCCGCGCAGGCAGTCGGCACGCCCGGGGCGCCGAACGACCGCCACCTCGACATCAGCCTGCGCCACAACGAGGCGCTGATGCGGCTCGAGCGCGGGCGGCAGCTGGCACAGCAGGGCGACGTGCAGGGCGCACAGGCCGAGTACGCGCGCGCCTCGGCGGTGCTGCCCGACGCGCGCCACATCGACAACCCGCGCAGCCAGCCCGATGGCGGCCAGGTGCTGCAGAACATCGCGCAGGTCGCGACCGCGATCGGCGACGACGCGACCGTGCTGCTCGCGCTGCGCCGGCTGGCCGACTGGGCGCGCCGGCGCGGCAGCCGGCTCGAGCGCGGCATCGTGTGGCTGCAGATGGCCGAGCTGCAGCGCGCGCGTAGCCGCCACCGTGCGGCGGTGGCCTGCGCGCGGGCCGCGGTGCGCCACCTCGAGACGCTGCCGAACGAGCCGCGGCTGGTGGCCGCGCGGCTGCTGCTGGCCGACCTGCTGGAAGACCAGGGCGACTACCCCGGCGCCTACGAAGCCTACGCCGAAGGCTCGCGCGTGGCCGCCGAGCAGCAGCGCGAGGCGATCGCGCTGCGCGCCGAGATGCTGGCGCTCGACCGCGATGCCGAGCAGGTGCTGCGCAGCACCGAGC
>NZ_JBFUCB010000698.1:0-2981 GCF_056405435.1 Rhizobacter sp. P1_G5
GGCCAAGCGGCTCGAGCTGGCGCAGCACGAATGGGCCCGCTTCAAGGCCAACGACTCGCTCGAATGCCGCAACTGCCACAACTACGAATCGATGGATTTCACGCGGCAGAGCGTGCGTGCGCAGAACATGCACACCACCTACCTCGCCAGCCGCGAGAAGACCTGCATCGATTGCCACAAGGGCATCGCGCACAAGCTGCCGCACATCCCGCCCGGCGAGGCGCCGACCGACACGCCGGGGCAGGTGCTGCCGGCGGACACGCCGCTCGCACCGGTGTCCGAGGTCGGTACGGCGGCCAGCGCGGCCCATCGGTAACCGGCTGAAAACGGCGTAGGAGCGCACCTACGCGGAGTCGCGCCGATCCGCCTTGCTGCCCCTCGGGACCGGCTCCTACAGTCGGTCCATGTGAGCGCCGTCCGCGCGCACCGAGGGAGAGGCCATGAAGAAATCGTTGCGCCTGCTGGCGTCGTTCGCGCTCGGTTGCGGCCTGGCAGCAACCGTTCCCGCGCAGGCCACCGAGTACACGCTGTTCGACCTCGGCTCGCTGACGCCCGGCCAGCAGATGTGGGCCACCGGCATCAACGACCTCGRCCAGGTCGTCGGTTATTCGTATGGCGACGGTCGCAGCGGCTGGTCGTCCTCCAACCAGTACAGTGCCTTCGTGACCGGCGCGAACGGCAGCGGGCTCACCGGCCTCGGCACGCTCGGCGGCAGCTGGAGCCGCGCGCTCGCGATCAACAACGCCGGCCAGGTGGTCGGCGATGCGCAGACGGCGGCCGGCAACTACCGCGCCTTCATCGGTGCCGCGGGCAGCCCGGTCACCGAGCTCGGCACGCTCGCCGGCAGCCCCAACAGCCCGGCGACCGCGATCAATGCGAGCGGCCGGGTCGTCGGCACCACGTCAGCCACCGACCCGAACAACCCCAACATCCAGGTCGACCAGCGCGGCTTCATCACCGGCGCCAACGGCAGCAACCTGCAAGACCTGGGCAGCCTGAACGGCAACGGGCTGCTCGCCCGCGGCATCAACGCGAGCGGCCAGGTCGCCGGCGTCGTCGCGAGCGGCTCCTACTACAACGGCGCCTTCGTCACCGGCCCGAACGCCGCGTCACCCGGACCGGTCTTCGCCGACACCAACGCCGTCAACGCGATCAACAGCCACGGCCAGGTGGCCGGCATGTACTGGACCGACCAGGGTTCGGTCGATGCCTTCATCGGCACACCCGGCGGCACGCAGACGAAACTCGATTTCCACGGCGCCCAGGGCTACGAGTACGGCAACCTCGGCGGCTTCGGCCAGTACGGCCCGATCTCCAGCAGCCAGGCGCTCGCGCTGAACGACAGCGGCCAGGTGGCCGGCGTGTTCGGCAACGGCCGGGTCGCCGACTACTTCGCCTTCATCAGCGGCGCCAACGGCCAGGGTGTCGTCACCCTCGACAGCCTGTTCACGCTCGGCGACGGCGACCACTTCGTCTACGCGACCGGCGTCAACAACGCCGGCCAGTTCATCGCCAACACCGCGATGGGCCATGCGTATCTCATCTCGCCGATCCCCGAGCCGGTCACGCTCGCGCTGTGGACCGGCGGGTTGCTGCTGGTCGGCTGGCGTGGCCGCAGATCCTCGAACCTCAGGGAGACCTCATGAAGACACCCACCCTCCTTGCCTCGCTGGCACTGGCCGCCAGCCTGGCCTGCACGGCGCCGGCCCGGGCGCAGACCACGCAGTACCAGCTGTTCGACATCGGCCAGCTGGGCACCGGTGACCTGATGTACGCGACCGGCATCAACAACAGCGGCCAGGTCAGCGGGTATGCCTACACGAACGGCTTCAACGGCTGGTCGTCGGTCGGCGACTACCGCGGCTTCTTCAGCGGCGCGAACGGCGCCGGCCTGACGGGCGTCGGCAGCTTCGGCGGCACCTGGAGCAAGGCGTACGGCATCAACGACGCCGGCCAGGTGGTCGGCGCGGCGCAGACGGCCGGCGGCAGCTTCCACGCCTTCCTGCGCAACGGCAACAGCGCGGCCTTGCAGGACCTCGGGACGCTGGGCGCCAGCAACAGCATGGCCACCGCGATCAACGCCGGCGGCCAGGTGATCGGCATGGTGGGAGGCGACCGCAACCTGCCCGGCTACCCGGACGTGCTGGATCCCCAGCAAGGCTTCATCACCGATGCCAACGGCCAGTCGATGCGCGCGCTCGGCAGCCTGAACGGCCAGCCGCTGTTCGGCAACGGCCTCAACGACGCTGGCCGCGTGGTCGGCCACATCGGCTACAGCGAGCTGAACCAGGCCGGCACCTTCGTGACCGGGCCGAACGGCAGCGCGCCGGTGGCGCTGCCCGCGGCGGTGCACTACCAGGAGAGCTCGATCAACAACCACGGCCAGATCGCCGGCACCTACATCGGGCCGCAGGAGTACGTCGGCCGCAACGCCTACATCGGCAACGATTCCGGCACCGTGAAGCCGCTCGATTTCTCGAATGTCGCGAACTACGACCCGGGCTACCTCGGCGGATCGGGCCAGTACGGCCCGGCCTCGTTCAGCGAGACCACCGGCATCAACGAGTTCGGGCAGGTGGCGGGGATCATCCACAACCACCGCTACGGGCGCGACTTCGCGTTCATCACCGGCGCCAACGGCCAGGGCGTGATCGACATCAACAGCCTGTTCACGCTGGCCGACGGCGACTGGTTCCGCAACGTGACCGGCATCAACGACCAGGGGCAGTTCGTCGTCAACAGCGGCTATGGCCACGCCTACCTGATCTCGCCGATCCCCGAGCCGGCCACGCTCGCGCTGTGGGGCGCCGGCCTGCTGTTGATCGGCGGTGCGGTCAAGGGATCAAGAGGCCGCTCCACTGCCACAACGCGAAGCCTGCCAGCAGCACTGCCGATGCCCTGTTGATCGCACGCCGCCACGCCGGCCGGAAGGCGTGGCGCATGCGGCCCACGGCGATCGACAGCGCGAGCCACCACAGCGC
>NZ_JBFUCB010000699.1:0-2978 GCF_056405435.1 Rhizobacter sp. P1_G5
GAGGAAGCCTTCCTGCATCTGCGCCGCCTGGTAGTCGGAGAACGCGTTCCAGCGGTAGGTCTTGCCGTCGCGGTCGTCGTCGCCGCCCGACATCGGCGTGCGTTGGAAGCAGGTGCCGTCGACGGTGCGGCCGTCGCACGACTGGCCGCTGTACTCGAGCGTCGTCAGCAGCTGGTTCTTCAGCGCGTCGTAGCCCCAGGTGGAGCCGCTCTTGGTGCCCATCGGGTACGGGTAGTCGCCGGCATCGGCCGCGGCGTCGGCATGCGGCAGGCCGTAGGCGTGGCCCATCTCGTGGTTGAAGATGGCTGAGTAGACCTGGTCGGGCCGGTAGTCGCCGCCGGAGGTGCCGACACCGCCGCCGCCGAGCCCGCCGCCGGTCGATGCGGCGACCTGCCGGCCGCCGTCCACCGTCTGCACGAAGCCGTAGAAGCCGGCCGCGAAGTTGCCGTCCCGGTTCGCGGCGGGACCGCGCATGTCGCTGAGCAGCCTGTAGATGCGGGCGTTGGTGTCGCCGCCGGCCGCCTTGAAGTCGGCCCACGAGCCGAAGCTCATCGCCGGGTAGCAGAACTGGTCGTCGTTGCGGGCCGGCACGGCCAGCTGGTCGAGCGTGACGGCACCGGTCGTCACCTGGGCGAGGTTCGCGACCGGCAGCTTCTGCAGGTACTCCTGGTCGAGCGTGTAGCCGTTGGTCGACGCCGACGACAGCGCCCAGTCCGGCACCACAGACTGCGCCGCGCGCGCGCCGAACAGGTAGACCGGAATCGTGTGGTGCGTCAGCGTGGTGGCCGGCGTGACGCTCAGCGCCACGCTGCGCGGCGACGAGAAATCGCCCTGGCCGACCTCGAGCGTCGCGCCGATCTGGATCCACTCGCGCGGCAGCAGCGCGCTGTACTTGACGGCGGAATAGGCCGGGCGGCCGCCGTCGGTGGCGGGCAGCTTCGCCGGGGCGTTCATYGTCAGCGGGCCGAGCGTGCGGCCRTCGGCCAGCTTGGCGCGCACCACCAGCGACGTCACGTTCGCAGACGGCTGCACCATCAGCAGCGCGGCGCGGTCGGCCACCAGCAGCAGGCGCTTGGTGACCTTGTTCTTCACGTCGTTGGCCGATTGCATGCCGCGGCCGGTGGGCGGGATGACGTGGGTCTGCGCGAGCTCGACGCTGGTGAGCGCCGGGGTCGCCGTGGGGGCGGGGGCCGGGGCGGGCGAGGGTGCCGGAGCGGGGGCTGGCGCAGGCGACGGCGCGGGTGCGGGCGAAGGAGCCGGGGCCGGGGAAGGAGCCGGTGCGGGCGATGGGGCGGGCGAAGGCGACGGTGCGGGGGCCGGAGCAGGTGCGGGAGCAGGTGCGGGAGCCGGCGAGGGCGTCGATGCCGGCGGCGAACCGGCGGGCGTGTCCCCGTCATCCTTGCCACCGCAGGCGGCGAGCGCGACGGCGGTGAACAGCAAGGCGATGTGGGTCGTCGTGGACAGGGGCAGGCGCTTCATGCTTCGGTGGGGACGGGTTGCAGCGCCGCGATGATCAGCGAAGTTCCGTGAAAGCGCATTCATGGCGTTTCACCTTTTCTGTTCTTACACCCGCTTGCAAAGCCGGCATGTCATCAAGCCGTGTTCTCATCGCGGGTTGCCGCGCATGCATCACAGGAGGAGCGCCCATGCCCATCACTTACGGAGCCCAGCAGAACGGCCTGCTGTGCGGCTACCGCTTCTCGCCGACCGAATGCGGCGAGCCGATCGACCTGGCCCAGGCCGTCGAGTGGCTGAAGCAGCCGGCCGGCGATGCGTCCTTCATCTGGCTGCATTTCGACCTCACCGCGGCCACCTCGCAGGCCTGGATGCAGGCCAACCTGCCGCTCGCGCCGGAGTTCTTCGAGGCGCTGCAGCAGGGCTCGCGCTCGACGCGCATCGAGGACGCGCAGGACAACCTGATCGCCGTCGTCAACGACGTGGCCTATGAATTCGCGTTCGACCCGTCGGAGATCGCGACGCTGTGGATGAGCGTCGACGCGCGGCTGGCCGTCAGCGCGCGGGCGCACCCGCTGCGCTCGATCGACCGGCTGCGCGAGGCGGTGAAGCAGGGCGTGCGCTTCGGCTCGTCGGTCGACCTGCTGAACCACCTGCTCGAGGACCAGGGCGAYGTGCTGGTGCGCATCGTGCGCGAGGCCACGCTGAAGGTCGACAGCATCGAGGACAGCCTGCTGCGCGGCCGCCTCGACCGCCGGCGTGCCGAGCTCGGCCAGCTGCGCCGCGTGCTGGTGCGGCTGCAGCGCCTGCTGGCGCCGGAGCCGGGCGCGCTGTTCCGGCTGCTGCGCCAGCCGCCGYCCTGGGTGGCGGCGACCGACCTCGACGAGCTGCGCCAGGCCACCGAGGAGTTCTCGCTGGTGATCCGCGACCTCGCGGCGCTGCAGGAGCGCATCAAGCTGCTGCAGGAAGAGATCGCCGCGCAGGTCGGCGAGCAGACCAACCGCAGCCTGTTCACGCTGACGATGGTCACGGTGCTGGCGCTGCCGATCAACATCACGACCGGCTTCTTCGGGATGAACGTCGGCGGCATCCCGTTCGGCGAGCACAAGCACGGCTTCCTCGTAGYGGTGCTGTTCGTCGTGGTGTTCACTGCGGTGGCGGGCTGGCTGGCGTTCCGCAACCGGGATCGCTGACGGCTGTCAACGCCACATCCGCACGGCCAGCGCCAGCGCTGCCGCGCCGGCCGACAGCGCCGTCACCGCCATCCAGCCCCAGTGCGCGAGCGCCACGCTGCCCAGCGCCGAGCCGGTCGCCATGCCGATGAACACCGTCGTGAACAGCACCGCGTTGAGGCGGCTGCGCGCGCCGGGGTCGATGCCGTAGACGATGGTCTGGTGCGCGATCAGCGCGACCTGGATGCCGAGGTCGAAGCCGATCGCGCTCGCGACCAGCAGCCCGAGCTGCGCCTGCGGCGGCACGAACGGCATCAGCCCCATCACCGCGAACGACACCAGCACCAGGCC
>NZ_JBFUCB010000700.1:0-2975 GCF_056405435.1 Rhizobacter sp. P1_G5
GCGCGGTGCCCGCCGCTTCGGCGAGGGCGCTTCCGCACCGGCCGGCTTCGCACCGGGTGCCTCCGCACCGTGGGCCGAGCGCGGCGCCTCGGGTGCCTCCGGCCCGTGGGGCGAGCGGCGCCGCCAACGCCGCGAACAAGCCGAACAGCAATAAGACGGGACGGTCATGAACCCCTCCCGCCCGTTCATTGAGAGGCCGGTAGCGACCTCGCTGCTGATGGTCGCCATCGTGCTCGCCGGCCTGGTAGGCTTCAAGTTCCTGCCGCTGGCCGCGCTGCCCCAGGTCGACTACCCSACCATCCAGGTGCAGACGCTSTAYCCCGGCGCCAGCCCCGAGGTGATGACGAACACCGTCACCGCGCCGCTGGAGAAGCAGTTCGGCCAGATGCCCGGCCTGCAGCGCATGAGTTCGTCGAGCGCCGCCGGCGTCTCGATCGTCACGCTGCAGTTCTCGCTCGGCCAGACGCTCGACGTCGCCGAACAGGAGGTACAGGCCGCCATCAACGCCGGCGGCTCGCTGCTGCCGGCCGACCTGCCGGCGCCGCCGGTCTACGCCAAGGTCAACCCGGCCGATGCGCCGGTGCTGACGCTCGCGATCACCTCCGATTCGCTGCCGCTCACCGAGGTGCAGAACCTCGTCAACACGCGGCTCGCGCAGAAGATGTCGCAGGTCAACGGCGTCGGCCTGGTGTCGCTGAGCGGCGGCCAGCGCCCGGCCGTGCGCATCCAGGCCGACACGCAAGCCCTCGCGTCGTACGGCATCGGCATCGACACCTTGCGCACTGCCATCACCGGCGCCAACGCGAACAGCGCCAAGGGCAGCTTCGACGGCCCGACCCGCACCTACAGCATCAACGCCAACGACCAGCTGCTGACGGTGGACGACTACAAGTCGCTGGTGGTCGCGTGGCGCAACAACGCGCCGGTGCGCATCGCCGACGTGGCCCAGGTCGTCAACAGCGCCGAGAACGTGCGCCTGGGCGCCTGGGCCGGCATCGACTGCGCCGAGTGCGCCGCCCACCCCGATGCGCGCCCGCTGGTGCCCGCGATCATCCTGAACGTGCAGCGCCAGCCCGGCGCCAACGTGATCGCCACCGTCGACGGCATCAAGGCGCGACTGCCCGAGCTGCAGGCCGGGCTGCCGCCCAGTGTCAGCGTCAGCGTCCTCAGCGACCGCACCACCGGCATCCGCGCGTCGGTCAAGCACGTCGAGTTCGAGCTGCTGCTGGCCGTGCTGCTGGTGGTGATCGTGATCTTCGCGTTCCTGCACAGCCTGCGCGCCACCGTGATCGCGAGCCTGGCGGTGCCGATCTCGCTGATCGGCACCTTCGGCGTGATGTACCTGCTGGGCTACAGCCTGAACAACCTGAGCCTGATGGCGCTGACGATCGCCACCGGCTTCGTCGTCGACGACGCGATCGTGATGATCGAGAACATCGCCCGCTACATCGAGGAAGGCGAGCCGCCGATGCAGGCGGCGCTGAAGGGCGCGACGCAGATCGGCTTCACGATCATCTCGCTGACCGTCTCGCTGATCGCGGTGCTGATCCCGCTGCTGTTCATGGGCGACGTGGTGGGCCGGCTGTTCCGCGAGTTCGCGGTGACGCTCGCGATCACGATCCTGATCTCGGCCGTGGTGTCGCTGACGCTGGTGCCGATGATGTCGGGGCGCTGGCTGACACAGCATGAAGACCCGAAGACCGCGAAGGGGTTTGCAGCGGCGACCCAGCGCCTGTTCGACCGCGTGATCGCGCAGTACGACGTCTGGCTCACCTGGGTGCTCGACCGCCAGGCGCTCACGCTGCTGGTGGCCGCCGCGACGCTCGCGCTGACCATCGTGCTGTACCTGGTGATCCCGAAGGGCCTGTTCCCGACCCAGGACACCGGCCAGCTGAAAGCCCGCCTCGAAGCCGCACAGGACGTCTCGTACAGCCGAATGGCTGCCCTGCAGCAGCAGGCCGCGCAGGCCGTGCTGGCCGACCCGGACGTCGCGAGCCTGAGCTCGTTCACCGGCGTCGACGCGGCCAACAACACGATGCTGAACACCGGCAGCATGCTGATCAACCTGCGCGCCAAGCGCAGCGGCACGCAGGCGCAGATCATGGATCGGTTGCGCGAACGCGTGCAGAAGGTGGCCGGCGTCACGCTCTACCTGCAGCCCACGCAGGACCTGACGATCGACGCCGAATCCGGCCCCACCGAATACCGCGTGTCGCTCGAAGGCGTCAGCAGCGACATCGTCGCCGAATGGGCGCACAAGCTGGCCGACCAGCTGCGCACCGTGAAGCAGGTGCGCAACATCGTCACCGATGCCGGCGCGCAGGGCATGTCGGCCTACATCGACATCGACCGTGACACCGCGTCGCGCCTGGGCATCACCGCCAGCGCCATCGACGACGCGCTGTACAGCGCGTTCGGCCAGCGCATYGTYTCGACSATCTTCACCGAGACCAACCAGTACCGCGTGATCCTCGAAGCGCAACCCGGCCTGGTGAACAGCGCGCAGACGCTGGGCCTGTTGAACCTGCGCACCAGCTCGGGCGAGGCGACGCCGCTGTCGGCGATCACGACCATCCGCGAGAAGCCGGCGCCGCTGCAGATCACGCACGTCGCGCAGTACCCGGCGACGACGCTCGGCTTCGACACCGCGAGCGGCGAATCGCTCGGCCACGCGGTCGACGCGATCAGGCAGGCCGCGAAGGACATCGCGCTGCCCGCCTCCGTCACGATGACCTTCCTCGGCGCGGCCGGTGCCTACCAGACCTCGCTCGCCAACGAGCTGTGGCTGATCCTCGCGGCGCTGGTGTGCGTGTACATCGTGCTGGGCGTGCTGTACGAGAGCTACATCCACCCGCTGACGATCCTGKCSRSGCTGCCGTCGGCSGSSGTCGGCGCGCTGCTCGCGCTGATGCTGTCGGGCAACGACCTGGGCGTGATCGGCATCATCGGCATCATCCTGCTGATCGGCATCGTCA
>NZ_JBFUCB010000701.1:0-2972 GCF_056405435.1 Rhizobacter sp. P1_G5
GACGATACCCTTGTAGCGGTTCAGCTCGTCGGCGTTGCCGACGAGCCCGTACTCGTTGATCAGGAGCTTGGCGTTGGGGCAGTGCTGGCGGGCCTTCTGGAACGACCAGACGATCCAGTCCCAGCCGGTCGAGCCGGCGCCGCCGAGGGCCCCGCGGTAGCTGGCCGGTTGGTGCAGCGGCTCATTGACCACGTCGATGTACTGCGTCTGCGGGTAGCGCTGGCAATACTGGCGGATGAAGTCCTCGACCTCCTCGGCCTGCTGCTGGGCACCCAGGCCACCGATCCAGTTCGGCTCCTGCGAACCCCACACGAAGGTGTGCTGCTTGAACGGAAAGCCGTTGGAGCGCGCGTAGTTGTAGGCGGCGTCGAGCTGGCCCCAGTTCATCTGGCCGCGCACCGGTTCGACCGAGCCCCATTTGCCGGCGTTTTCCGGCGAGACCTGGTTCCAGTAGGCGCTGAAGTTGGCCGGCGGATTGCCGGCAATGATGTTGCCAAGGAACTTGGTCTTGCCGACGGCGATCTGCGCCTGCGCCAGGCCGGCTGAACCCAGCAGGCCGAGGGTTGCCGTGGCGCAGATCATGGTGCGGCTCACGGCATTGAAGATCTTCGAGGTATTCACTGTTGTCTCCCTGGATGAGTTGAACGGATCGGATGGAGGCCACCGGCGGCTGCCGGTGGCCGACGACAACGGCGCGATTGCGCGTCAGCGCAGCCCCACGCCGCCCTTCTTGTAGTAGCCCTGCGTCCAGCCGAGCAGTCGGCCACCATCGGTTTCCGGCGATGTCTGGGGCGTGTCGCCGGCACCGAAGAACAGCCCGGCAATGTGGGCGTCGGCCACCTTGTCCAGGTTGTTGAAGAGGTAGTCCACCTTGTTGTCCTGCCAGTGGTTGGTGGTGTTGTTCTGCTGCGCGTTGCCGAGCGGCACCTGCCACATCACAGTGGACTTGCCGACGATCTCGGCCAGCTTCCTGCTCCAGGCCAGGTGGGCCGCGAAGCTCTGGTCTGTGCGCCGATCAGCGACAAGGCATTGGCGCCGCCCACAGGGGTTGAGTGGCTTTGTCGGTGGAGTTCCATGGTTCGATCTGCCTTTTCAGTTCACCAGGGTGGTGATGCTCTTCGCCGGCAGCGTGACGGAGAACGCGTTCGCGCTGACGCCGATCGCGGGCTGTCGCTCGAACGTGGCGGCCCCGGTGGTGCGGTACGGCGTCAAGCTGGTCAGCGAGCGGCCGGCGGGGGCGATCGACGTCGTCAGGGTGACGTCGGCCGCGTTCTCGTTCACGAGCACGACCACCGCCTTGTTGTCGGCCGCGCCGGCGGGGGTTCCGAACGCCGAGACGCGGACACCCTTTTGCGGCAGCGATGTCGCGTCGTAGCGGACGTAGCCCGGGCGGATGAAGTACGAGAAGTGCTTCAGGCCGATGCCGAAGTAGGTCGGCTTGTTGTTCGTGCCGATCAGGCCGGTCGGCGTCGCGTCGTTGGAGTTGACGAGCCACCAATGGACGTAGGCGTTGTACTGCGACAGCGTCAGGCCGTCGTGGACTTCCTTGGCCATCGCGATGGCGTCATCGATGCTGGTCGGCCATGACGACTTGGCGTCGGATTTGTTGACGGAGTCCAGGAAGTGCTCCGTCATCCAGGCCTCTTTGCCGAGCTTCTGGGCCAGGCCCGAGTAGTTCGGCGTGCCGCCGTAGAGGTGGCCGCCGACGATCGAGAGGTTGCCGGCGGCCTTGGCGTCGGCCAGCAGCGTGTCGGTGGTGGCCTGCGAGTAGTAGAAGGACTCCGGCGCCATCAGCTTGGTCGTGGTGCCCGAGATCGCCGTCGCGCCGTGGCCGCCGACCCAGGCCGTCATCTCGTCGGCGTTCCACAGGCAGGACTCGTAGTCCGTGGGGTCCCAGTCCGGCTCGTTCTGCAGCGAGACGGCGTAGAGCTTCACGTTGCGCGTCGCGGCATACCGGATGTAGGCATTCAGGTACTGGGCGTAGTCCGCGTACTTCGCGGGGTCGAGGCGCCCGCTGTAGAGCGGGTTCTTGCGATCGGCGTTGACGATCTTCATGCTCGCCGGAGGTGACCACGGCGACGCGAAGACCATCGCGCCACGCGCCTGGGCGGAGATGCCGTTCTCCAGTTCTGCGGTCCATTGGCTGGTATCGGCCGTCCGGGTGGAAGCGTTCCACTCGGCGGGCGCGATCCGCAGTCGAAGGATGCTCAGCCCGAGGCTGTCGGGGCTGCTGGTGCCGAACAGGACGTTCATGCGATCGTCCGTCATCTTGTTGTAGTACCAGGCGGCCGAGCCGCCGAAGCCCTGGATGGTCTGCTTCGCATCGCCGAAGTCGATGGCGGCCGTGCCCGGGGCCGGCACGATGGTCAGCGTGGTGCTGATGACCGACGAGATGTAGTGCGCGCCGTCCTTCGGGACGAACGTGGCCTGGACGAGGGCGCTCCCGGCGGCGGCCGTCGTGGCGGTGCCCAGCGGCTTGCCGTCGGCGGTCATGTACGAGGCCGGATCGGCCGTGCCCTGGACGCCGTAGATCGCGTAGGGCGCGGTGCTGATCTGCGAGGGCGTGAGCGCGGTGCCCTGGAGCACGGCGGACGGGAGATCCCACCTGACCGGCGGCTGGGCCTTGTGGACCGTCAGCTTGCGCGTGACGGTGCTCGTCGAGTACTTGGTCTTGTCCTGCGGCGTGAACGTGACAGACAGCGTCTGGACGCCGACCTCGGGCTTCGCGCCCACGGCGGGTGTATAGGCGAACGTGCCCGCGACGCTCGCTTTCGCGTTCAGCTGGGCCGTGCTGAGTGCCGTTCCCCAATCGATGGCCGCTGGATCGGGCCAGGTGATCTGCACAGCAGGTGCAGGTGCAGGCGCAGGTGCAGGTGCAGGTGCAGGTGCAGGTGCAGGTGCAGGTGCAGGTGCAGGTGCAGGTGCAGGTGCAGGTGCAGGTGCAGGTGCAGGTGCAGGTGCAGGTGCAGGTG
>NZ_JBFUCB010000702.1:0-2964 GCF_056405435.1 Rhizobacter sp. P1_G5
CCGTGCGGGTGCGCTTCGAGGTGCTGCCCAACGGCACGGTATCGGCGCCGGCCGTCGTGTCGTCGTCGAACGTGCGCCTGAACCGGGCCGCGCTGGCGGCGGTCGCGCAATGGAAGTTCCAGCCGCTGCGCGAGACGCAGGAAGGTGTCGTCGAGCTGGGCTTCAACCTCGACTGAGGCTGCCGCTCGGGGTGCGCGTCAGGCGGCGACCGTCCGCTCGGGCGCGATCGCCCCGCGGTACTGCCGCACCCAGGCGACCACCTCGCTCGACGGCATGGCCGCCGCGATGCCGTTGCCCTGGGCCATGTCGCAGCCGATCGCGATCAGGCGCTGCGCCTGGGCCCGCGATTCGACGCCCTCGGCCACCACCGTGCACCCGAAGGTGCGCGACAGACTGATCACCCCGGCGACGATCGCGTGGTCCTGCGGATCGAGCAGCATGTTCTGCACGAACGAGCGGTCGATCTTCAGCAGGTCGAGCGGCAGCCGCTTCAGGTAGGTGAGGGTGGAGTAGCCGGTGCCGAAATCGTCGAGCGCGAAGCGCACGCCGAGCTTGCGGCATTCCTGCATCAGCTGCACGGTGTAGTCGACGTCGGCGAGTGCTGCGGTCTCCAGCACCTCGATCACCAGGCGCTGCGCCACCGGCGAGTTGTAGCGTGAGAGCAGTCCGGCCAGGCGCTGCGCGAACAGCGGCTCCTGCAGGTGGCGCGCCGAGACGTTGATGCTGAGCGTGAGGTCGAGCCCCTGGCGCTGCCACTGCGCGAGCTGCTCGATGCCCTGCTGCAGCACCCAGTCGCCGACGCTGGCGCTGAGCCCGGTGTGCTCGATCAGCGGCAGGAAATGCGCCGGTGCGATCACGCCGTGCTGCGGGTGCTTCCAGCGCAGCAGCGCCTCGACGCCCATCACCGTGCCGTTGCGCAGGTCGACCTTGGGCTGGTAGTAGAGGCAGAACTCCTGCGCGTCGAGCGCAGTCTGCACGCGGCTGAGCGCCTCGAAGCGCTCTTCGGTGCGGCGGTTCAGCTCGGTGTCGAAGAACAGCGAGCCGTTGCGGCCGGCCTGCTTGGCGCCGTACATCGCATGGTCGGCGTGGCGCAGCAGCGTTTCGGCGTCGGCGCGGTCGACCGGGTAGACGGTGGCGCCCAGGCTGGCGGTGACGATCACCGGCCCGATGCCCATGCCGAGGTTGTACGGCAGCGAGACCTGGCGCAGCACGCGCTCGACGGTGGCCTGCGCGTCTTCGAGGGTTGCCGCGCGCAGCAGCAGCACGAACTCGTCGCCGCCCAGGCGCGCGACCTCGTCGGTCCAGTGGTCCCAGCGGCCGAGTGCATTGCGCAGCCGCTGCGCCAGCTCGACCAGCAGCCGGTCGCCGGCCTCGTGGCCGTGCGTGTCGTTGACCGGCTTGAAGTTGTCGAGGTCGAGGTAGCAGACCACCAGCAGGTAGCCGTCGCGCTCGCTGGCGCGGATCGCGTCGCGCAGCATCTGCGCGAGGCGGGCCCGGTTGGGCAGCCGGGTCAGCTCGTCGAAGTGGGCCTGGCGCTCCAGCTGCTCGCGGTGCAACCGGGCCTGCGTGGTGTCCGACAGCACCAGCACGTGGTGGCGCAGTTCGGCATCGGGGCCGGGGATCGCGGAGATCGTCACCTGCAGTGCGCACAGCTCGCCGTCGCGCCGCCGGTCGATGATCTCGCCGCGCCACGAGCCGGTGGATTCGAGCGCGGCGGCCATGCTGGCGCGCTGCGCGGCGCCCGGCTCGCCGTCGGTGGCCGGGCGCAGCAGCGCGGGCACCGCGCCGAGCATCTCCTCGCGCGAGAAGCCGGTGATCTTCGTGAAGGCAGGGTTCACGTCCAGCACCCGGCAGGCCGCGTCGGTGATGATCAGCCCCTCGTGCAGGTACTCGAACAGCCGGGTCGTCACGTTCTGCCGCTCTTCGGTGGCATGGCGGTCGGTGATGTCGATCGCGGTGGCGATCACGCGCCGTGGCGTGCCATCGGGCTGCCATTCGACGGCCCGGGCATGGCCTTCGAGCCACAGCCAGCGGCCATCCTTGGTCTGCAGCCGGAATTCGAAGGCATCCGGCTCGCCGGCGGACGGCACGCTGCGGCCGCGCGGCTGCAGCGCATTCAGCAGGCGGACGCTGTCGGACGGGTGGGTGCGGGCCAGCAGCTCGTCGATGCGGTGGCCGAACTCGAGGCTGCCGTAGCCGAGCATGCGCAGCCAGCGGCGCGAATAGCCGAGGCGGCCGCTGCGCAGGTCCCATTGCAGCGTGCCGACGCCGGCGGCATCGAGCGCCAGCTGCCAGCGCGCTTCTTGCGTGGCGGTGCGGCCCACCACGGCGCTGGCGAGCAGCGGCGTGGCACACAGGGTGGCCAGCCAGGCGGACAGCGTGGCGGCATCGGCCAGCGGGCCGGTGCCCGCCGCGCCCTTGGCGGCCCAGGAAGYGAGAGCGAAGGCGGCCAGCAGCACCGTGGCCGAAGCCGGCAGCAGCCCGCGGCGCGCCGCCAGGCCACCGAGCAGCAGGTGCGGCAGGCTGGCCAGTGCGAGCATCGCCGGGGCGTTGCCGTGGCGGGCGAAGGCCCAGGCCGCGGCGAAGGCCGCTGCGCCGAGCACGACGCTCGCGAGCCAGCGCCACTGCGCGAACGCCCGGTGCAGCGTGTTGCGCGACAAGGCCAGCAGCGGCACCGCGAGCAGCGCGCAGGCCAGTGCATCGCGCGCCACGGTGCGTGCCGCGGGCAGCCACGCCTGGCGGTCGAGCGTGCCGTCGACGGTGAGGCAGACGAGGGCCGTGGCCACCGCGGCCAGCGTGGGCAGCAGCACGCCGACGCCCAGCAGCAGCCCGGCATCGCGCCAACTGTCGATGCTGCCGACGAAGCCGAGGCGGCGCAGCAACAGCGCCGACAGCAGGCCGGCGCCGACCACGGCACCCGACGCAGCGGCGGCCTGCCAGGGCGCCAGGTCCGAGCCGAGCAGC
>NZ_JBFUCB010000703.1:0-2961 GCF_056405435.1 Rhizobacter sp. P1_G5
TCAGCGAGAAGCCGATGGCCACCAAGTGGGACGAGGGTGTCGCGATGGTGCGGGCCTGCCGCGATGCCGGCGTCAAGCTGTTCGTCGTCAAGCAGAACCGGCTGAACGCCACGCTGCAGCTCGTCAAGCGCGCGGTCGACCAGGGCCGCTTCGGCAAGCTGGCGATGGTGGCGGTCAACGTGTTCTGGACCCGCCCGCAGGCCTACTACGACGCGGCGCCGTGGCGTGGCCGCTGGGACATGGACGGCGGCGCCTTCATGAACCAGGCGAGCCACTATGTCGACATGGTCGACTGGCTGGTCGGCCCGGTCGACAACGTGCACGCCTACACCGCGACGCTGTCGCGCAACATCGAGGCCGAGGACACCGGGGTGATGAGCCTGCGGCTGCGCAACGGCGCGCTGGCCTCGATCAACGTGACGATGCTGACGCACAACAAGAACTTCGAGGGCAGCATCACGATCCTCGGCGAGCGCGGCACGGTGCGCGTCGGCGGCGTCGCGGTCAACAAGATCGAGCACTGGGAGTTCGACACGCCGCACGAGGACGATGCCAAGGTCGCCGACGCGAGCTATGGCGTCAGCTCGGTCTACGGCCCCGGCCACCCGCTCTACTACGACAACGTGATCAAGACGCTGCGCGGCGAGGCGCATGCCGAGGTCGACGGCTACGAGGGCCTGCGCTCGCTCGAGGTGCTGATCGCCGGCTACCGCTCGGCACGCGACGGCGTGCGCGTCGGCCTGCCCTTGGTTTTTTGAACGGGACATTCTGATGATCCACGCCTCCGCCATCGTCGACGAAGGCGCGCAGCTCGGCGCCGGCACCCGGGTCTGGCATTTCGCGCATGTGTGCGCCGGCGCCCGCATCGGCGACGGCTGCTCGCTCGGGCAGGGTGTCTACGTCGGCAACGACGTCAACATCGGCCACAACGTGAAGATCCAGAACAACGTGTCGGTCTACGACGCGGTGACGCTCGAGGACGACGTGTTCTGCGGCCCGAGCATGGTCTTCACGAACGTCTACAACCCGCGCTCGGCCGTCACCCGCAAGAACGAGTACCGCCGCACGCTGGTGCGCCGCGGCGCGACGCTGGGCGCCAACTGCACGATCGTCTGCGGGCACACGGTCGGCCGCTATGCCTTCGTCGGTGCCGGTGCCGTCATCAACCGCGACGTGCCGGATTTCGCGCTGATGGTCGGCGTGCCGGCCCGCCAGGCCGGGTGGATGAGCCGGCACGGCGAGCGGCTCGAGCTGCCGCTCACCGGCGACGGCGAGGCCGCCTGCCCGGCGACCGGCGAACGCTACGTGCTGCGCAATTCGGTGTGCCAACCTGCAGAGGAAGTATCCGCATGAGCTCGAAGCTCGAATTCGTCGACCTGAAGACGCAGTACGCCGCGCTGAAGGGCAGCATTGCCGAGCGCATGCAGCGCGTGCTCGACCACGGCCAGTACATCATGGGTCCGGAGGTCAAGGAGCTCGAGGCGCAGCTCGCCGCGTACACCGGCGCGCGCCACTGCATCACGGTCGCGAGCGGCACCGAGGCGCTGCTGATCGCGCTGATGGCGCTCGACCTGAAGCCCGGCGACGAGGTCGTCACGACGCCGTTCACCTTCGCCGCCACCGCCGAGATGATCGTGCTGCTGGGCGGCGTGCCGGTGTTCGCCGACATCGAACCCGACACCTGCAACATCGACGCCGCGCTGATCGAGGCGCGGATCACGCCGCGCACGCGGGCCATCATGCCGGTGAGCCTGTACGGCCAGGCCGCCGACATGGACGCGATCAACGCGATCGCGCAGCGCCACGGGCTGCCGGTGATCGAGGATGCGGCGCAGAGCTTCGGGGCGGACTACGCAGGCCTGGATGACGTCAAGCGCAAGAGCTGCAACCTGAGCACGTTCGGCTGCACCAGCTTCTTCCCGAGCAAGCCGCTCGGCTGCTACGGCGACGGCGGCGCGATCTTCACCAGCGACGACCGCCTCGCGCAGGCCTGCCGCGAGATCCGCGTGCACGGCCAGAGCGCGCGCTACACGCACACCCGCGTCGGCGTCGGCGGGCGCATGGACACGCTGCAGTGCGCGATCGTGCTGGCCAAGCTCGAGCGCTTCGAGTGGGAAGTGCAGCAGCGCCTGGCGATCGGCGCGCGCTACAACGAGATGCTGGCCGGCAAGCTGCCGGTGGTGGCACAGCGCGCTGGCCGCACCAGCGTGTTCGCGCAGTACACGGTGTTCGTCGAGGACCGCGCCGCGGTGCAGGCGAAGCTGACGGCGCAGGGCATCCCGACCGCCGTGCACTACCCGCTGCCGATCAACCAGCAACCGGCCTACCGCGCCTGGCAGGTGCCGGGCGGCACGCCGCACGCCGAACGCGCCGCCGCGCGCGTGATGAGCCTGCCGATGAGCGCCGACCTGACCCCCACCGACCAGGAGCGGGTGGTGCACGCCTTGCTCGCATGACGACAGCGGGCGCGGCCGGCGCAGGCTCGGCGCGGCATGTGCTGACGCTGCTGACGGGCACCGGCCTGGCACAGCTGATCGCGCTCGCCGCGAGCCCGCTGCTGTCGCGCCTGTTCGCGCCGGAAGACTTCGGCGTGTTCGCGCTGTTCCAGAGCGTGGTCGCGCTGCTGGCGATCCTCGCGACCGGCCGCTATGAGCTGGCCATCGTGCTGCCGGAGTCGGACGACGACGGCTGGCAACTGCTGCTGCTCGCGTTGGCGATCACGCTCGCGGTGACCGGGCTGTCGTTGCTCGTTGTTGCGCTCGGTGGCGGATGGATCGCGCAAGCCTCCGGTCACGCCGCGCTCGCGCCGTGGCTCTACCTGCTGCCGCTGAGCGTCGCGCTGACCGCCGTCGTCAACACGCTGGGCTGCTGGTCGAACCGCCGCCGGCAGTACACGCAACTGGCCGGCAACCGCGTCGTGCAGAGCGCGGGCGGCGTCGCGGCCACGGTCGGCCTGGGAGC
>NZ_JBFUCB010000704.1:0-2960 GCF_056405435.1 Rhizobacter sp. P1_G5
GCCAGGTGCTGCGCAAGTACAAGCTCGATGAGTTGCCGCAGCTGATCGACGTGCTGCGCGGCACGATGAGCCTCGTGGGCCCGCGGCCCGAGGTGCCGCGCTACGTGGAGCACTACCCCGACGCATCGCGCGAGCGCGTGCTGAGCGTGCGCCCGGGCATCACCGATGCGGCATCGCTGCACTACCGCGACGAGAACGACCTGCTCGCGAAGGCGGCCGATCCCGAACGCGAGTACATCGAGGTCATCCTTCCTTCCAAGCTGCAGTACGCGCTCGAGTATGTCGACACCGCGACGGTCGGGACTGACCTGCGCGTGCTCGGCCTCACGCTGCGGACGGTGTTCGCACCGCCGCTGCGCTCAACCCGGAGTCTCCTGCTCATGAACGACAGCAAAGTGTGGGGCTGGCTGGACCGCCAGATGTCCGGCCTGGATCCGTGGCGCAAGTGGCTGGCGACGGCCGCGGACGGCATCGTGATCCTCGCCTGCTGGCATTTCACCTACCTGTTCCGGCTCGGCTTCGAGCGCTGGCAGCCGGGACGGCCTGTGTATGACGACTGGGTGGCCGCGGGCGTGGTGCTGGCTTACCTGGCCGGCCTGCAGCTGACGGGTGTGCGGCGCGGCCTGTGGCGCYTCTATGGCTTCGACGACTTCAAGCGCATTGCCGCCGCCTGCCTGCTGGCCGGCCTCGGCAGCGCCGTCGTCGTCATGATGGCGCAGCTGGTCGGCGTGCCGCGGGCGGTGCTGCTGTTGCATCCGCTCTTTGCGCTGCTGGCGCTCAGCCTGCTGCGCATGAGCTACCGGATGCTGGGCGAGCATGCGCAGGCACGCGTCAATGGCGCCGGAGGCGAGCCGCGCCACGCCATCGTGCTGGGTGCCGGCAATGCGGCGCGGCGCCTCATTGCCGGCATCCACTTGCGCGACGGCTGGAACGTGATCGGCCTGCTCGACGACGATCCGAACAAGCGGGGTCATCGTGTGGCGGGACTGCGCGTCCTCGGCAGCCTGGACGACCTCGCCCGTCCCCACATCCGTGCCAGTGCCACGCATGTGATCGTCGCGATGCCGGGTGCCACGGCGCAACAGCGGGAGCGGGCCATCGAGCTGGCACGGCGTACGGGATTGCAGGTCCTGACCGTGCCCAGCCACCATGAATTGCAACCCGAGCCGGTGGCGGGGCCGCAAACCTGATCAGCGCTGCTGCAGGGCAGCCGCCACTTCGCTGTTCACTTCGTCGGCCGAGCGGAATTCCGGAACCAGGTTGGTGATCTGGCGCAGCATGCCGTCGTGGTCATCGGCGTCGCATGCCGTGCGCAGCGAGTCGAGCATCTTGTCGAGCAGCGGCGAGTCGATGTAGCGCTCGCGTGCGCACAGGATGCGTGGGTGGCCGCTCGGCACGGTTTCGTTGCCGATCAGCAGTTCCTCGTACAGCTTCTCGCCGGGGCGCAGCCCGACGAACTTGATCTCGATGTCGCCGTCCGGTTGTTCGGCGGTGCGTTCGGTCCGGCCCGACAGCCGGATCATCGAACGGGCCAGGTCGGCGATGCGCACCGGTTCGCCCATGTCGAGCACGAACACCTCTCCGCCCCGGGCCATGGCACCCGCCTGGATCACCAGCTGCGCGGCTTCCGGGATCAGCATGAAGTAGCGAATGATGTCCGGGTGCGTGATCGTGACCGGGCCGCCAGCGTGGATCTGCCGCTTGAACAACGGCACGACCGAACCCGATGAGCCCAGCACGTTGCCGAAGCGGACCATCGAGAACACGGTGCGGCCGCCGCGCTGGGCGCCCGCCTGGAAGATCAGCTCGGCGGTGCGCTTGGAGGCTCCCATCACGTTGGTCGGCCGCACTGCCTTGTCGGTGGAGATCAGCACGCAGGTCTCGACCTCGGCCGCCAGCGCCGCCTTGCACACCATCCTCGTGCCGAAGACGTTGTTGCGCAAGCCCTGCTGGACGTTGCTCTCGACCAGCGGAACGTGCTTGTACGCTGCAGCGTGGTAGACCGTCTGCACGCCGTGGCGGCGCATGGTGGCGAGCATCAGCGATTCGTCGAGCACCGAGCCCAGGCAGGGGATGATTTCCACGCCACCGGTGGACGCCGAATGGCGCAACTCGTGCTCGATCGAATAGAGCGCGAACTCGGAATGGTCCAGCAGGACCAGTCGCGCGGGCTTCTGCGAGAGGATCTGGCGGCACAGCTCGCTGCCGATGGAGCCGCCGGCGCCGGTGACCAGCACGGTCTTGCCGGCGATGTTGCGGGCGAACAGGTCGGGTTGTGGCGGAACGGGGTCGCGCCCGAGCAGGTCGGCCACGTCGAGTTCGCGAATGTCCGAGACCTCGGCCTGGCCGTTGACCAGCTCGACCAGCCCCGGCAGCATCTTGATCGGCAGGCCGACCCTTTCCAGGCCCTTGATCATGTCGCGCTTGCGCGACGAGGTGACCGAGGGCATCGCCAGCACGATCAATGCAGCGTCGTGGCGCTCCACGGCACGGTCCAGCGCCGAGGGGGCATAGACGCGCAGTCCCGCGACCGTCTTGTGGTGCAGGTCGATGCGGTCGTCCAGGAAGCAGACGGCGCGGTATTCGGTGCTGAACTGCATCGCCTGCGCGAGCTGCACGCCGGCGTCGCCGGCGCCGTAGATGATGGTGTGCAGGCGCGGGCGCCCCGGGTTCTTCAGCCCCTGCCGAAGCAGCTGGCGGGCAATGAAGCGTGATGTGATCACGTAGGTGAACGCCACGAACCAGTAGATCAGCAGCGCCGAGCGGGGCAGCACGTGCACGTTCATCAGCAGCGCCAGGCTGAACACCCCGAGCACGACGAGGGCCAGCGAGCCGCTGGCCGCTGCCACGACGCGAAGGTCGATGTAGCGAACCACCGTGCGGTACAGGCCTGCGACGCCCAGCACCGGCAAGGTCAGCAGCCCCAGCACGATCTGGATTGCTGGCACGGTATCCAGCGC
>NZ_JBFUCB010000705.1:0-2956 GCF_056405435.1 Rhizobacter sp. P1_G5
GGGCTGGCCAGCTACTTCGCCGGCGCGCTGGTGCTGCCCTATGCGCCCTTCCTGGCCGCCGCGGAGGAACTGCACTACGACATCGATCGGCTGGCGCGCCGCTTCGGCGTCAGCTTCGAGACGGTGTGCCACCGGCTCTCGACGCTGCAGCGCCCGCAGGCGCGTGGCGTGCCGTTCTTCTTCGTGCGCGTGGACCGGGCCGGCAACATCTCGAAGCGCCAGTCGGCAACCGACTTCCACTTCTCGCGCACCGGCGGCACCTGCCCTCTGTGGAACGTCTACGAGGCGTTCGCGCAACCCGGCAAGGTGCTGACACAGCTGGCCTCGATGCCCGACGGCCGCACCTACCTGTGGATCGCCCGCTGCATCCGCCACGACAGCGGCGGCTTCGGCACACCGCCACGCGAGTTCGCGGTGGCGCTGGGCTGCGACCGCCGGCACGCGTCGCGCCTGGTGTACGCCCGCGGGCTGGCGCTGGCCGACCCGCAGGCGGTGACGCCGATCGGCCCCGGCTGCAAGGTCTGCGAGCGCCAAGGCTGCGCGCAGCGCGCGTTCCCGGCGCTCGGGCGGCCGCTGCGCGTCGACGAGAACCAGCGGCCGGTCGAGCCCTACGCGGGCGTATAGATCAGGTCACTGCGGCCAGGCCGCGCCGACCCAGTCGCTCCAGGTCTTCAGCCGCGCCGGCTCGATGCCGCTGCCCAGCTCCTTCGTCTTGATCAGCCCGTAGCGCACGATCTGGTCGGTGCGCGCGCCGAACGGCAGTTGCACCGAGCCCTTGCCGTCGCTCGGCAGCGGGTTGATCGCCCGGTCCAGGCAGAAGCGGAAGCCCGTCGTCTCCTCCGGCTCGCCTGCGATCAGCGCGTTCGGGTCGCAGCGCCGCCAGGCCGTCACCGGCTGCGTCGCGTAGAGCTGGTTGAACATCTGGATGCCGCCGTTCAGGGCCATCTTGTAGAGCCCGGGCTGCAAGCTGTCGTAGAGCCGGTAGCGCGATTGCGGCGAGGTCGAGTTGTAGGCCTCGCCGCCGTCCACGTACAGCGTCGGCACCACATGGAACAGCGCCTTCGCGCGGCCGTTGTTGCCCTGGTCGCGCTCCGGCGCGTTCGGCTGGTTCGGGTCGGGCTTGCTGATCGGGTAGCCGTTGTTGACGTACTGCGCGAGCTTGATGCGCGCCTGCAGCGTGCGCACCAGGTTGGCCTTCAGCGCCTCGTGCTGCGCACCGTTCTTCAGGCCCATCTCGTCGGTGAGCATCGCATCCCACGTCACGATGTACGGCCAGTCCATCGGGAAGTTGCTCCAGGCCTGCTGCGCGCCCGAGTTCAGCGTCATCTGCAGCTGGTACCACTGGTTGGTGTGGTACAGCGACGCGACGATGTTGTTGGCCTCCCAGGCCATCACGCGGTTGCGGTCGACCCCGTTGGGCAGCCGCTCGTTGACGTGCATGAAGTGCGGCGCCAGCTCGAACACGCCGAAAGTGTTGAACGGCCAGCCGCGCGCCTCGCCCGCGCCGACCCAGGCGCCGCTCGGCTGCTTGTCGGCCGCGCGGATGAACCACTTCTGGTTGCCCTCCAGCCCGAAGGTGTGGGCCAGTTCCCACTGCTGCAGCGCGCCCCAGTTGGTCAGCGAGATCTTCGCGCGCTCGGTGAAGGCCGGGAAGGTGAACGCGCCGGCATCGGCCCGCGCCATCGTCGCGCCGTTCGCCTTCGACTGCAGCCAGCGCGCGCCGACGATCGCGCCGGTCGCCTTGTTCGGGTCGTTGAAATCGCCGAGGAAGTTGTTCGGCGAGAAGCCCATGCCCATGAAGATGGCCTGGATCTCGTCGCGCTGGCCGTCGGTCAGGTGGCTCCAGTCGCCGTACTTGCCGTTCGGGTTCAGGTGCGACTGCAGCCAGGCGCGTGCGCGGATGTGCTGCGCGAGCGTGTCCTGCTTGCCGTTCGCGAAGGTGCCGCCCTTCAGGAACGAGCCGCCGGCCACCGCGGCATTCTCTTCCGGCCACACGTCCATCGGGTGGATGGTCGGCATCCACGCGTTCCAGTCCGGGAACTGCAGCGGGATCGGGATCTCGCGCACGTTCATCGTCGCGCTCACGTCCATCACGCGGTCGATGTCGGCCTGCGTCAGCGCGAGCGGCTGGTCCTGCGGCTTGCCGAACAGCGCCTTGGCGGCCTGCGTCGCGTTGTCGAGCACTGCGGCGATGCCGGCGCCGGCCGCCCATTCGACGGTGGGCTTCGCGTCCAGCCCCGGGCCGGGCTGGTACGGCGGGTTCCACGGCGCGGCCTGCGCCACGTGTGGCACGTCGCGCTGGCTGTAGCGGATGTAGGCGGCGATCTGTTTGCCCTGCGTCTCGCTCAGCCCATGGAAGCGCGCGCGCTGCACGATCGCGTTGTTGGAGTAGTTGAAGTACTGCAGGTCACGCCCGTCGACCGCGTGGCACGACGAACAGGCCGCCTCGATGCTGCGGTTGACGATGCTCGATTTCTTCAGCAGGCCCAGGCCGTGCCACAGCGCGTCGCCGGCCGTCGCATCGGCGCTGAGCGCCTTCCCGGCTGCCTTTTCGGCGCTGAGGTCGGCGTATTGCGCGGTGTCGGTCGCGAGGCTTCTGCCTTGCGCATCCTGCAGTTGCAGCTCGACGATGCGGTAGCCGTTGGATTCGCCGTCGGTGCCGTTGAAGCGGAACTGCACGCGGTTGACGCCGGCCACCAGGCGCGCCTTCGCCGCGGTGTCGAGCAGCAGGCTCATGCGCGTGGTGTAGAGGCCACCGCGCGTCAGGCCGCCCTGCACCCGCTCGGGGTCGGCCAGCTTCATCGTCGCATCTGCAATGTCCACCCACGGGATGCTGCCAGCCTGTGACGGCGCGACGCCGCCGAGCACGCGCACGCTTGCCTTCACCAGTGTCGTCGGCTGCGTGGTGGCCTCGAACTCGGGTGCGCCGAAGAAGCCGCAGCGGTGGCACATGAAC
>NZ_JBFUCB010000706.1:0-2940 GCF_056405435.1 Rhizobacter sp. P1_G5
CTGGTGGCCGGTGCGGAGGGCGTCGACGAGTGGGAGCTCGGCCTGCCGGCCTTGCGGCCGCAGCGCCGCCTGGCCTGGCCGGCCCCGCCGGGCGCCGTGCACAGCGTGGCCTACGGCACCGACGGCCGGCAGGTGGTGGCGGCCACCGACGCGGGCGTGGTGCTGTGGCCGGCATCGGCGGCGAGCGGCACGGCGGCGCCGCCACGCGTGCTCGAAGGCAGCGGCGATGTCGGCCGCCTCGGCTTCAGCCCCGACGGCCGGCGGCTGGCCGCCATCACGGCCGATGCGAGCGAGCTGCGGGTGTGGTCGGTCGACGACGGCAGGCTGCTGTTCCGGCGGCGTCCGCAGAACGCCGACACCGGCGTGGTCGGCGGCCTGATGGGCGCGGTGTTCCGCGCCGAAGGCGACGAACTCGTCGCCGTGCAACGCCCGGGCTGGCCCGGCTTCGGCGTGCGGCTGTTCACCTACGACGGCCGGGGCGCGCTGACCGCCAGCGCCGACGAGCAGCCGTGCAAGGACCTCGGCTATGCGTTCGCGCAGGGCGGCGGCACGCTGGGCGTGTCGGTGATGCCGCAGCTGTGCCTGCTCGACCTGCAGCGCCTGCAGCTCGACCCGGCCGGCGGCGCGCATCCGTACCAGCGCATCGACCGCAGCGAAAGCGGCGGCGTCGACGACATCGTCATCAACCGCGACGGCCGGCGCATCGTCAAGCTGCTGCGGGGCGCGAACGAGGTGCAGGTTGCCGACCTGGTGTCGGGCGGGCTGTGGCGGCTGCAGGGCGCGTTCGACATGCCGGTGCGCGACACCTACGAGTCGCTGGTGAGCCTGAGCGAGCAGGGCAACCGGCTGGCGATCAAGGCGGCCGACGGCGCGGTGCGCGTGTACGACCTGCGCCCGCGCCTGCGGCCGCTCGGCGACCGCGTGGCGCCGTGGTGGGTGAGCCGCGACGAGTCCCGCATGGTGACCGCGATGCGCAGCCCCACCGGCGACGCGCTGCAGCTGCGCCGGCTGGGCGACGGCCAGCTGCTGCAGCAGCTGGACACGCCCGACCTGTACGACTCGGTGGTCGAGATCGGCGTGTCGCCCGACGAATCGCAGCTGGTGCTCTCGGGCCACTGCGAGACGGCCGAACGCCAGTGCCTGAGCGGCTTCGACCTGGCCAGCGGCCGGCAGCTGTCGTGGCACCGGCACGATGGCGTCATCGCACGCGCCGACGACCTGCACCTGGTGCGCGATGGCAGCGAATGGCTCCTCTACACCGCCGCCGAGCAACCGCTGTTCCGCATGCCCGCGGCCGAGGCCACCGGTCGAGGCGGCGCCGGCCGGTTCGACCCGCGTGCCGATTCGCTGGTGCTCGGCCATGCGCGGCTGTTCGCGACCAAGACCGTGCTGCCCGGGCGCGTGCGGATCGAGGTGCAGGCGATCGAGCAGGGCACGGCGCGCGTGCTGCGCCGCATCGAGCGGGAGGCGCCGGACGGCATGAACATGGCGCTGCGCGGCGGCGGCCGGGTGTTGCAGCTGTGGGACGCCCGGCACACCGAGCTGTGGGACCTGCGGGCCGAGTCGTCGACCCCATCGCTGCAGCTCGGGCCCTCGTCGCGCGGCAGCCTCATCGTCAACGAGGCGACCGGGCTGGTGGCACTGCGCGGCCCGTCCGGCTGGGAGCTGCTCGAGCTGCGCGGCGGTGCGGCGCGCGGCAGCCTGCGGGCCGAGATGAACGTCGATCCGAGCGGGCGCCATGCCTTCGGGCAGAGCGCCTCCGGCGACGGGCTGGAGGTGCGGTCGCTCGACGATCCGGCGGCCCCGCCGGTCGTGCTGAAGGGCTGGCCGGCGCAGCCGGCATTCAGCCGCAGCGGCGGCGTGATGGTGGTGCGGCTGCCGGACCAGCAGCGCCTGCGGGTCTACCGCCTGCCGTCGACCGAGCCGATCCTCGAGACCGACCTGCAGGTCTTCGCCGAGACGCAGCTGACGGCGCAGGGCGGCTACCTGATCGACCGCAACGGCCGCCTCATCCCGACCGACGGCAAGCGCGTGATGGAAGAAGCGCAGGCGCAGGCCAGCCGCGACCTCGACCCCGGCGAGCGCTGCCGCCTGATCGGCGCGCCGCCGGGCTGCCTGGGCGACAAGCTCAAGCCGCGGCGGGCTTCTTCCAGCTCGCGCTGACCTTGATCGAGCCGTTCGCCTCGCCCTTGGTGAGGCAGGGGATGCCGGCCTCGCCCTTGAAGCCGAGGTTCAGCTCGACGCTCCAGCTGTCGGGCTGCGTCGCTTCCAGCGCCTCGCGCACCGGCCGCGTCACGGCGGCCAGCAGGCTGCGCATCTCCTGGCCGATGTCGCGCACCTTGTCGGCCACCGCACCGCGCTCGACCAGGCCGCCGCGCTCGACCAGGCCGGTGGAGGGCGGCGCATCGGCGGCATCGACCTCGACGCTGAGCAGCACGCCGTCGATCAGGATCTCTCGTGTGGCCATGGCGGTCCTCCAGACGCGTTCAACCGCGTTCGCCGAGCATAGGCGCCACGGCCGGCGCGGTCGTCGTCAGGGTTGGGGATGCGCCACCGTCGGCCGCACCGTCAGGTACAGCGGCTGGCCGGTCGCGTTGCCGCGCAGCAGCTTCAGCACGCAGTCGCGGTTGATGCGGCTCGCGTCGAGCGCCTGGTGCAGCCGGTCGACCGACTCGATCGCCAGGCCGTCGATGCCGATCAACAGGTCGCCCTCGCGCAGGCCGGCGCGCGCGGCCGGGCTGCCCGGCTCGACCGCCGACACCCGCACGCCATGCGATTGCCCGAGCCCGAGGCCGACGACGATGCGCCGGTCGAGCGCCGTCGTGCTGCCGCCCACGCCCAGGTAGCCGCGCTGCACCCGGCCGTGCTGCAGCAGCTGCGGGATCACCCATTCGGCGATGTCGATCGCCACTGCGAAGCTGATCGACTGCGCGCCGCGGA
>NZ_JBFUCB010000707.1:0-2938 GCF_056405435.1 Rhizobacter sp. P1_G5
GTACCACAACGTGTTGTTGCTGCCGTCCTGCACGCGCAGGAAGCCCGGCGACCCCAGGCCCAGGAAGTCGCCGGTGTAGAAGAAGGCTCCGCCGGTCATCATCTCCGGCAGGCTCGCAGTCCCGCGGCTTGTCGACGACACGCCCGGGACCGAGGCGTCGGTCTTGCCCGGATCGGTGCCAGACAGGCTCGTGTAGAAGGCGAGCTCGTGCCGGTCGTTGTCACCGATCCAAACCATGTAGTCGGTCTGGCCGTCACCGTTGATGTCCATCGGCACCGAGCCGCTGCCGCCGCTGCCGAAGGCGAAATGGCGCGCCGCGCCGCCGGTGGGAATGCCGTCATCACCCTGCTGGAAGTAATTGGCACTGCCCATCGCATAGAGGCCTGCCAACGGACGATTGTCTGGCGCGAAGCTCCCGTCACCCTGGTTGATGTAGAGGCGCGCCTCGTACGGGTTGGCGGCAACGTTCACGGGCGTCGCGCCGGTCACGCTGCCGGGAATCGGACTCGGCACGGTGCGCGACCCGGTTGGATCCATCAGGATGATGTCGCTCTTGCCGTCGCCGTTCGCATCGACGACCAGCATGCGCGGGCTCCCCGGTGCCGTGCCGACGGTACCCGCCACCTCCTGGAAGTTGCCATTGCCGTCCTGCATCCATCGGCTGCCCAGGAACAGCAGGTCCGGCCTGCCGTCGCCGTTGATGTCGATCACCTCGCCATACGACATGCCGCCCACCCCCTTGACGGTGCCGGTGCGGTGCGGCTTGGCCATCGCGACGGTCTGCTTCAGCTCGAACTGGCCGTTGCCGCGCCCCACGTAGTAGTGCATCGTCTGGAAGCTCGGCGTCAAGGTCGGCGCCTGCGGGCAGGAGGCCCAGCCAGTGCCCGCCGACGTCTGCAGCACGTCCATCGTGATCAGGTCGAGCCGGCCGTCGCCGTCGAAGTCCTGCCAGTACGCATCCTTCGCATACGACTGGTGCCAGATGTCGGGCGGTTCGTCCACGGGGGGCACGTTGCCGGAAGCCTTGTCCTGGCAGACGTAGCCAAAGGCCGTGCCGGCGGCGGCGAACAATGGCCCCTGCACGCCGGTGGCCGGGTTGGGCAGGTTGATGAACTGCCCGTAGGTGGCTGTCACGGTCGGGTCGTTGTCCGAGACGGAGAGCCACATGCGCAGCTTGGCCGGGCACCACGACGTGTTGCCCGACTTGCACAGCCGGACCAGGTCGGCACGGCCGTCACCATTGATGTCAGTGACGATCACGTCGACCGTATCGTTCTCGTCGCGTCCGTCGAAACGGCCACCCAGGCGAATGCGGCCCACCTCGCCGATGTCGGGCACCTTGTTGAACTTGCCGGGCACCTTCGCGTCGGCCAGCCAGAGTTCGTTCAGGTAGTAGCTGCCCGTAGGCTGGACGGTGCAGACGTCGTTCACGCAGACCATCTGCGTGATGGGCGCACCGGCATCCTTGCGCCACCACAGGATGTCGGTCTTGCCGTCGCCGTTGAAGTCGCCGGTGAGGGCACCACGGCTGCCATCGGCGCTGGCCAGCGGCAGGCCGCCGAGATTGAACGCCGTCGACGCGGCATAGCCGCTGAGCGGGCTGTACGTGAACCGCGTGGCCGGCATGCAGGTCAGCTGCGCGTTACCGGCGCACTCCTTGATGCTCGTCGCCAACTGGCGGGCCGATGCATCCGAGGTCGTGTAGACCACCTGATAGTTGCGCACGGCGGCACCGCTGGCCGCCCACACGCCCACCGATGACAGCAGGCGCGTGCTGACCACCTTGGCACCGAGGTGGAAGGCTTCTGCCTTGTCCGACCGCTCGATGTAGTTGAACTGAACTTTGTGCCGTGCCGTGCACGCCTGGTTCACACCGTAGTTGCAGCCGTAGTAGACCACTTGCAGGTTCCATTCGCCGCCGGCGGCTGCCGCGCCGTTCGGCCCGGTTCCCCAGGTGCGCACGGTGTTGTCGTACTGGAACTCGATGGCATTGCCGGCCGAATCGGTCACCGTCTTCAGCAGCCACGCCGTGGCAACACCCGCCTTGGCACCGCCGACGGCCTTGACGACGCCATCGGTCGTGGGCGCCGTGCCGACCGTGACCAGGCCATAGACCTGCGTCAGACCCGCCTTGGTCTGAACCGTGAAGGTGCCCGGGCCCGCGGAGGCGCCGATGGAGGTTGAGGCAAAGCCGCTGGCCTTGATCCGCGAGAAGCCGTCGTTTTCGGTCCGGTACTCCACCGCCCCGGTTGCCACACCGAGCGACGGTTGACTCTGATCGGCAGCCGGTTCGCCGACGAACGAGCCACTGCCCTTCACGACCTTGACGAGCCGCTGCCCATCGAGGCACAGGTTGTCGTCCGGAACATAGGCCACCGGGACGATGCGCGGCTTGTACGACGCGCCGACCGGCACCGGCTCGATCTTCGGACAGCGGGTGATCTGCGAAATGCCCTGCACCGACCAGCCGACCCCCATCGGCCCGTTCATGCCGCCGCTGTTGTAGACCAGGCTCAGCTTCGGCTCCATCCCCGCCACGCCGGGCGGCACGACGATCGGGTAGCTGTAGACGGCCTGCCCGCTCTCGCTGACGACCAAGCCTTGCGCTGATGCACTCAGTGCCACTGCGGACATCACCATCGCCAGCATGCGCGGCGCGGCATTTGCAACCCTGGCCAGCCGGGCATCGGCCCGCGAGAAGAAGGACACGTTCATGGGTGGGTTCTGTTGTTCAGGCCGAATAGATGAACTTCACCAGGCATCCGGCATTGCTGCCGAACATGCGCACCGTCGAGCCGCTGAGCTTGGACGCCAGCAGCAGCGCGTAGATGGCCTTGTTGTTGGCTTGTGCCGTGGCCTGGTCGGCATCGATGCCGTTCCACTTCAACCACGTGCCCGCACCGCAGGCCCCGGCGTTGGTGTCGACGGTGAACAGCAC
>NZ_JBFUCB010000708.1:0-2923 GCF_056405435.1 Rhizobacter sp. P1_G5
GTGCAGCGCACCGAGTGCGGCGCGCAAGGCAGGCAGCTCGGGCTCGTCGCGGCGCGCGCAGGCGATCGCCGTGACCTCGTGCCCGCCGGCCTGCGCCGTCTGCTGCACCGACGGCAGCAGCACCGGATGCGGCCCGAGCTCGACGAACACCGTGACGCCATCGGCCAGCAGCTGCTGCACCGTCGCGCCGAAGCGCACCGGCTGGCGCAGGTTGTCGGCCCAGTAGCGGCCGGTCAGCTCGGCGCCTTCGGCACGGCGCGCAAGCACCGTCGAGTACAGCGCCGCGCGCGTGGCCTGGGGTTGCAGGTCGTGCAGCTCCGCGGCGAGCTCGGCCGCCAGCGGCTGCATCTGCGGGCTGTGCGAGGCCACGTCGACCTTGACCAGGCGACAGAACACGCCTTCGGATTCCAGCTGGGCCATCAGCGCCTGCACGACGGCCGGGTCGCCGGAGATCACGCTGGAGCGCGGGCTGTTGCTGACGGCCACCGCGACCTGGGCTTCCTGCCCGGCGATGCGAGCCTGCGCCTCGGCCATGCCCAGCTCGACCAGCGCCATCGCGCCCTGCCCGCTCGTGCGGCGCATCAGCGCGCTGCGGCGGCAGATGATGCGCATCGCCTGCGGCAGGCTCAGCGCGCCGGCCACCGTGGCTGCGGCGACCTCGCCCATGCTGTGGCCGACCACCGCATCGGGTTCGATGCCGTGCGCGCGCCACAGCGCGGCATAGGCCCACGCCAGCGCGACCAGCACCGGCTGGATCACGTCGATCTGGTCGAGGCGGTATGCGGGGCTGCCGGGCTCGGCGGCGAGCTGTTCGGCGATCGACCAGTCGGCGAACGGCCGGGCGGCTTCGTCGCACGCATCGAGCGCTGCGCGGAAGACGGGTTCGCGCGCCATCAGCTCGCGCGCCATGCCGGTCCATTGCGCGCCCTGGCCAGGGCAGATGAACGCGATCTTCGGTCGCTCGGACGGCGCGGCACCCTCGGCCGCCGCCGCCTCGCCATCGGCATACCGCTTCAGCGCGGCCGCCATCGCCAGCGCATCGTCGGCAACGAAGGCCGCGCGCTGCGCCAGCGCGGTGCGACGCGTCGCGGCGTTCCAGCAGACATCGGCCAGCGGCGCGCCGGCGGTCAGCAACGCGGCGTAGCGCAGCGCCAGTGCGCGCAAGGCTGCATCGCTGCGTGCCGAGAGAACAAGCAAGGGCACGGTGCCGTCGGCGCTCACCGTCTCGGCCTGCGGCGCCCCCTCGAGCACGACGTGCGCATTGGTGCCTGCGATGCCGAACGCGCTGATGCCGGCCAGCGGCGCCTGCGCCGGCCACGGCCGCGCCTCGCGCGCGACCTCCACCGGCATCTGCGCCCACGGAATCGCCGGGTTCGGCTCGCGGCAGTGCAGGCTCGCCGGGATCTGCCGGTGCTGCAGCGCGAGCGCCGCCTTGATGAAACCGGCCACGCCGGCTGCGCCCTCGGTGTGGCCGAAGTTGGTCTTCACCGAACCGACCGCGGCCCGCCCGCCCGCCGCGCGGCCCTCGCCGAGCACATCGGACAACGCGCCCAGCTCGACCGGGTCGCCCGCCCGCGTGCCGGTGCCGTGCGCCTCGACATAGCCGACCTCGGCGGCCGGGCGCCCGGCATCGCGGTACGCGCTGCGCAGCAAGGCCTGCTGCCCGCTGCGGCTGGGCGTGCCCATTGAGCCGCTGCTGCGGCCATCGTTGTTGACCGCGCTGCCGCGGATCAGCGCGTAGATGCGGTCGCCATCGGCCTGCGCCTGCGCCAGCGTCTTCAGCACGACCAGGCCGGCACCTTCGCTGCGCACGTAGCCGTCGCCGCGCGCATCGCCGAACTTGCAGCGGCCGTCGGGCGCCATCATGCGGCTCTGCGAGTACGCGATGCTGATGTGCGGCTGCAGGATGATGTTGACGCCGCCGGCGATCGCGAGCGTGCATTCGCCGTGCCGCACCGCGCGCGCCGCGAGGTGGATGGCCGCCAGCGACGACGAGCACGCGGTGTCCAGCGTCAGGCTCGGGCCGCGCAGGCCGAGCGCGTACGACAGCCGGCCCGACGATGCATAGCGCCCGCTGCCGGTGGTCATGTAGAAGTCAACCGCCTCGGGATCGCTGAACAGCCGGGCCTCGAAATCGCCGAGCCACTGGCCGACGTAGACGCCGGCCCGGTCGGCATCGATGCGCGACACGTCCTGGCCCGCGTCTTCGAGCGCCTCCCACGCGGTCTCGAGCAGCAGGCGCTGCTGCGGATCGAGCCGCTCGGCCTCGCGCGGCGAGATGCCGAAGAACTCGGCGTCGAAGTCTTCGATGCCGTCCAGGAAACCGCCCCAGCGCGTCATGATGCGGCCCGGTGTCGCCGGCCGCGGGTCGTGGTAGTGGCCGAGGTCGATGCGGCTCGCGGGGATCTCGGCGATTGCGTCGCGGCCTTCGCTCAGCAGCTGCCAGAAGCTCTGCGGGTCGCTGACACCGCCGGGGAAGCGGCAGCCCATCCCGACGACGGCGACATCAGCAACAACGGCGGCGGCAGCGTGGGCTGGCGTGTCGTTGTCGGTGCTGCGCATGGAAGCCTCTCGTCAGGCGAAGCTGGGGGATTTCGCCAACGGCAGCGCCAGCAGCGGTGCCAGCGTCACCGACAGGTCGGCCAGCAGCGCGTCGCGCCGGCCGGTGAGGTAGAAGTGATCGCCGGGGAACACCCGCACGCGGAACGGGCCGCGCGTCTCGCCGCGCCAGCCTTCGAGGTGAGCGCGTGGCGTCAGCGGGTCGTCGCTGCCGCCGAACACCGACAGCGCGCACGCGAGCGGTGCGCGGCCGGCCGGCGGCTGGTGCGTCTCGAGCGCGGCGATGTCGGCGCGCAGGCTGGGCAGCAGCAGCGCCATCACGTCGGCATGCTGCAGCACCTCGGCCGGAATGCCGCCGTAGCGG
>NZ_JBFUCB010000709.1:0-2920 GCF_056405435.1 Rhizobacter sp. P1_G5
GCTTGCGCCATGTCAGGTCTCCCGTGCCGCCGAAGAAAACGAGATCGAAAGACATGCATGCCGCCTCAGTGGTGAAGTCGACGCATGCGGTCGACGATGTAATTTAGTTTCACCTGGATGATGCCCAAGTTTCCGGGCAGCGTCAACGAAACCCGCCCCGCACGAGGGGCGCCCGAAGGTGCATCATGCGGCCGGTGGAACTTCGGGTTACGTTCTGAAAACAAACCGTCGTCGGCGTGCTTGCGTGTCACGCCGAACGGGTTCTAATTTCCTTCCTGTGCTCAACAGCGTCTTGCCATGAATCAAATCGACCAGCTCARGCAGTACACCGCCGTTGTCGCCGACACGGGCAACTTCAAGCAACTCGCGCAATTCGCGCCGAAGGACGCGACGACCAACCCGTCGCTGATCCTGAAAGCGGTGCAGCACGCCGACTACGCGCCGCTGCTCCAGGAGACGGTGGCCAAGCACAAGAGCCTGCCGCTCGAGGGCATCGTCGACCAGGTGCTGGTGCGTTTCGGCCAGGAGATCCTGAAGGTGGTGCCGGGCCGGGTGTCGACCGAGGTCGATGCGCGGCTGAGCTTCGACACCGCCTGCAGCGTGGCGCGGGCGCGCCGCATCATCGAGTTGTACGAGGCGGCGGGCATCGGCCGCGAGCGGGTGCTGATCAAGCTGGCTTCCACCTGGGAGGGCATCCAGGCGGCGCGCATCCTGCAGCGCGACGGCATCAACTGCAACCTGACGCTGCTGTTCTCGTTCTGCCAGGCGGTGGCCTGCGGCGATGCGGGCGTCAAGCTGATCTCGCCGTTCGTCGGCCGCATCTACGACTGGTACAAGAAGTCGGCCGGCAGCCAGTGGGACGAGGCGGCGAACGCCGGCGTCAACGACCCGGGCGTCAAGTCGGTGGCCCACATCTACAACTACTTCAAGAAGTTCGGCATCGCCACCGAGGTGATGGGCGCGAGCTTCCGCAACGTCGGCCAGATCACCGCGCTCGCGGGCTGCGACCTGCTGACGATCAGCCCCGAGCTGCTCGCACAGCTGCAGGCAAGCGAAGCGCCGCTCACGCGCCAGCTCGATCCGGCGAACGCCAAGGGCGCGAGCCTGCATGCGGCGACCTTCAACGAGCAGAGCTTCCGCTTCGCGCTGAACGACGACGCGATGGCCACCGAGAAGCTGGCCGAAGGCATCCGCGCGTTCGCCGTCGATGCCGGCAAGCTCGACAAGCTGATCGAAGGCCTGAAATGAGCAGCTTCCCGCGCTGCGACCGCACCTCGGCCTGGGCCGCGCTGTCGGGCCATTTCGAAGCGCACGGCCGTGACTTCGACATCCGCGAGGCGTTCTCGCGCGACGCGAACCGCTTCGCGTCGCTGAGCGTCGAGGCGCCGGAGATCTTCGCCGACCTGTCGAAGAACCGCGTCGACACCGCGACGCTGAAGTTCCTCGTCGAGCTGGCGCGCGAATGCGGCATCGAGGCGCAGCGCGATGCGATGCTGCGCGGCGACCCGGTCAACGTGACCGAGGGGCGGGCGGTGCAGCACGTGGCCCTGCGCGCGCCCGAGGGCGAATCGCCGTTCGGCCGCGAGGTGCATGCGGTGCTCGATGCGATGCTGGGCTACATCGAGACGGTGCGCGACACCGCGGCCAGCGGCATCCGCCACGTCGTCAACATCGGCATCGGCGGCTCCGACCTCGGGCCGCAGATGGTGGTGCCGGCGCTCGACACCTTCGTGCATCCGGGCATCACGTTCCACTTCGTCTCCAACGTCGACGGCCACGACATCGCGCCGGTGCTGCGCCGGCTGAAGCCGCAGGAGACGCTCTTCATCATCGCGAGCAAGACCTTCACGACGCAGGAGACGATGGCCAACGCGCATGCCGCGAAGGCCTGGTTCCTTGCGCAGGGCGGTGAAGACATCGACAAGCATTTCGTCGCCACCACCACCAACGTGAAGGCCGCGGCCGAGTTCGGCATCACCACCACGTTCGGCTTCTGGGACTGGGTCGGCGGGCGCTACTCGCTGTGGTCGGCGATCGGGCTGCCGATCGCGCTGGCCATCGGAGCCGACAACTTCCGCTCGCTGCTGGCCGGCGCGCATGCGATGGACCTGCACTTCGCGCAGGCTCCGCTCGAGAAGAACCTGCCGGTGCTGCAGGGCCTGATCGACGTCTGGTACCGCAACTTCCACCGCTTCACGAGCCGCAGCATGGCGCCGTACCACCAGGGCCTGAAGCGGCTGCCGGCCTACCTGCAGCAGCTCGAGATGGAGAGCAACGGCAAGCGCGTCGACATCGACGGCGAGCCGCTGCCGTTCGGTACCAGCCCGGTCGTGTGGGGCGAGCCCGGCACCAACGGGCAGCATGCGTACTTCCAGATGCTGCACCAGGGCACCGACGTGATCCCGGTCGAGTTCCTGCTCGTCAGGCGGCCGACGCATTCGCTGAGCGACCTGCACACCAAGCTGCTGGCCAACGGCCTCGCGCAGGCGCAGGCGCTGATGCTCGGCAAGACGACCGAGCAGGCGATGCAGGAGAAGGCGCCGACGGCTTCGGCCTCGCTCGACGCGCTGACGCTCGCGAAGCACCGCACCTTCCCCGGCAACCGGCCCAGCACGACGCTGCTGCTCGACGAGCTGACGCCGCGCAGCCTGGGCGCGCTGATCGCGCTGTTCGAGCACCGGGTGTTCGTCAGCGGTGCGCTGTGGCGCATCAACAGCTTCGACCAGTGGGGCGTCGAGCTCGGCAAGGCGTTGTGCAACGAGTTGCTGCCGCGGCTTGCCAGCGGCGACACGACCGGGCTCGACGGCTCGACCGCCGGGCTGCTGACCCGCCTGCGCGGCGGATGAGGCTGGTCTTCGATTTCGGCGGCGTCGTCTTCCGCTGGAAGCCGCACGAGTTGCTGCAGCGCGTGCTGCCGCAG
>NZ_JBFUCB010000710.1:0-2913 GCF_056405435.1 Rhizobacter sp. P1_G5
GCGCCGGCGCGTGCGTGTCGGCCACCGCATGGGCAATGGCATCGGCACCCAGGCGCGCGTGGGTCTTCATCACAACCCACTCCTCGGGCGTCAGCGGGCCCGGCTTGAGCAGCACGCTGTCGGGAATGCCGACCTTGCCGATGTCGTGCAGCGGCGCAGATTTCGCGATCAACGCGATCGCGTGCTCGTCCAGTGCATCGCGAAAGCGCGGATGGCTGCAGGCGCGGCGCGCCAGCGCCTCGACACCGGCCTGCGTGCGCAGCAGGTGGTTGCCGGTCTCGTTGTCGCGCGTCTCGGCCAGCCGTGCCAGCGCGCGCATCGCGACGTCCTGGATCCGCTCGTTCTCGCGGCGGCGCAGCAGCAGCTCGGCCTGCAGCGCCACCTTCTCGTCGCGCAGGCTGTCGCGCGCCTGCTTCAGCACGAGGTGCACACGCACGCGAGCGAGCAGAACCGCCGGGCGAAGCGGCTTCGTGATGTAGTCGACGGCCCCCTCGGCCAGGCCGCGGCGCTCGTCCTCGGTGGAGTCCATCGCGGTCGAGAAGATCACCGGGATGTCGCAGGTGCCGGGGTCGTCGCGCAGCACCTGCAGCATCTGGTGGCCATTCATCCCCGGCATCATCACGTCGAGCAGGATCAGGTCGGGCGCCGGACGCTGGCGCGCCAGTTCCAGCGCACGCACGCCGCCGGTGGCCGCGAGCACGCGGTATTCGCCCTGCAGCAGCTCGCCGAGCACCCGCAGGTTGTCGGGGTTGTCGTCGACGATCAACAAGGTCTGCTGCCGCATGCGAAGGCTCCTGCGGGCCGGAAGGCACGCCTTGCAGGCAGTCTCGGCATTCGCCGCCGCGTGCCATTTGATCGGCGTCAAGCCCCGGCAGGCCGCACCGCCGCACACGGCAACTGCGTGTGGAACCGCACGGCGCCGGCGACGGCCGCAGGCACGGCGATCCGCACCGATTGCGGTACATCAACGCAAGCGCGCGGCGCTGTCGTTACGGTCGGGGCACCACCGGCCCTCTGGAGACCCGCGATGAAGATCCTGATCGGCGTCGACGACAGCGCCTGCACCCACCACCTGTTCGAGCGCCTCGCGGCGCATCCGCAGTGGCTGGATCCGTCCCACGACTACACGGCGTTGCACGTGCTGGCACCGTTGCCCAACGGGTTGGCCGCGCTGCTCGACCGCCCCGGGATCGAGGCGCGCCAGGCCGACGCCGGCCACCGGGTGCTGGCAGGGCTGTCGAATGCGCTCGACCGGCTGCCGGGGCACCCGAAGCGCCGGTGGGCGGTCGGCGATCCCGGCACCGTGCTGGCCCGGCAGGCCGCGGAAGGCGGCTTCGACCTCGTGATGCTCGGCTCGCACGGGCACGGGGCGCTCGGGCAACTGGTGACCGGCTCGACGGTCGCCCGGCTGCTGTCGCACGCGAAGACGCCGGTGCTCGTGATGCGCTGAGCGCATCGATGCCCCCCCGACGCGCGGGGGGCACGGCGGCCGACTTGCGCGGCGTCAAGCGCCGGTGCGCACCGCGTCGCGAAGATGCGCGGCATCGTCACTACCAGGCCGCTGTCATGAGCGCGATTCTCCAGGACACCCTCGACGCGCTGGCGTCGCCCGAAGCCCGCATCGAGCAGGTGCGCCGCATCGCCCGCGAGATCGCGGGGCCGGCCGCCGCGGCGGTGGACCGCGACGGCCGCTTCCCGATCGAGGCCGTGATGGCGCTGAAGGATGCCGGGCTGCTGTCGGCCCGCGTCGCGCCGCGCCTGGGCGGCCACGGCAGCAGCATCGCCGAACTGGGTGCGATGTGCGAGGCGCTGGGGCAGCGCTGCGCGTCGGCAGCGATGGTGTTCGCGATGCACCAGGTGCAGGTGGCGTGCCTGGTGCGCCATGGGAGCACGCCGTACTTCGCGGACTGCCTCGACCGGCTGGTGCGCGAGCAGCGGCTGATCGCGTCGGTGACCAGCGAGGCCGGCGTGGGCGGCTCGGTGCGCACCAGCATCAGCCCGATCGAGCGCGACGCGTCGTCCGGCGAGTGCAGGCTGCGCAAGGAAGGCACCGTGGTGTCGTATGCCGATGCGGCGGACGATTTCCTCGTGACGGTGCGCCGCAGCGCCGAGGCCGCCGCCGGCGACCAGGCGCTGGTGCTGCTCGACAAGAGACAGTGCGGGATGGAGCGGCTGGGCACCTGGGACGCGATGGGCATGCGCGGCACCTGCAGCCCGGGCTATACCGTGAGCGCGCGGTTCGACGCGGCGCAGATCGTGCCGGCGCCGTTCGCCGAGATCAATGCGCAGACCATGGTGCCGTGGGCGCACATCCTGTGGGGCTCGGCGTGGCTGGGCATCGCGACCGATGCGGTGGCGCGGGCGCGCGCCTTCGTGCGCGACACCGGGCGGCGCCTGGGCGGCACGCCGCCGACGGCAGCGCGGCTGAGCGCGGTGTCGGCCAAGCTGCAGTTGATGCGCGTGCAGGTGCGCGACTGGGCGCACCGCTACGACGCGATGTGCGCGACAGCCGATGCCGGCGCGCAGGAGCTCGGCTCGGTGGCCTGCGCGATCCAGCTGAACCACCTGAAGCTCGCGGCCTCGGAGCTGGTGGCCGAGATCTGCACCGACGCGCTGCGCATCACCGGCACCAGCGGCTACCGCAACGATTCGCCGTACAGCATCGCGCGGCACCTGCGCGACGCGCATTCGGCGGCGCTGATGATCGGCAACGAGCGCATCCACGCGTCCAACGGCGCGCTGCACCTGGCCTACCGCGACGAGGCGCTGTAGCGGCTTGATCCGGCGCAAGGCGGTCCGCACGGACCGTTGCTATGGTGCGCGCCACCGAGACCCTCCCGCGGCACCCGATGCCCGCCTGCCCGATGACCGAGTCCACCGATCGACCTGCCCTGCCCGCCGCCTTGATGGAGG
>NZ_JBFUCB010000711.1:0-2903 GCF_056405435.1 Rhizobacter sp. P1_G5
CCTTGACGTACAGCAGTCGCTCCATCGGGTCGGCGAGGTGGGTGCCGAGGTTGACGACCGTCATCGAGGCCTGGTTGTTCGCGGTCGTGTCGCCGGCCGCGCGGGTGGATACCGGCACCGCCGCCACCATCGACTTGCGCGGCAGCGGGCCGTGCTGCAAGAAGTGCCGCCGCAGCGCGCCGCCGCACAGCATCAGCACGACATCGTTCAGCGTCGCGGCATGCGCGCGGCGCAGCGCCTTGATCTGCGCGATCGGCAGGCTGACGCCGGCGAAGGCGCGACCGTCGCTCACCGAGGCGTTGAGGCGCGTGCGTGGCGCGAGGCCGATCGATGCGTCGCCGGCGCTGCCGCGCACCTGGGCCACCGCCCTGYCGGCGACGCTGCGCACGCCTTGCGTGGCCACCTGGGAGAGCGCGCCGACCGTCGACGGCAGGGCCTTCACCAGGTTGCCGTACTGCTGCAACTGGTTCGCGAGCACGCCGCTCAGCATGTCGGCGAGGCCGATGTCGAGTTTCTTCGCGGCGCGTGTCTCGTGCTCGATGCTGCGCGGCGTGGCCTGCACGTCGAGGATGGCCTGGGCCAGTGCGATCGCGGCCTGGCCGTCGACGGCGGCGTGGTGCAACTGGGTGTAGAGGCCGACGCGCCGGGTCTTGTCGGGCCCGGGCGCRAGGCCTTCGAAGACATGGAATTTCCACAGCGGGCGGTCGCGGTCGAGCAGCACCGGGTGCAGCTGGCTGACCTGCTCGTCGAGTTCGGCCAGCCCGCTGCCCTTCGGCAGCTTGATGCCGACGATGTGCTGCGTGAGGTCGGGCGCCGCATCGACCCACACCGGGTTCGCGAGGTTGAACGGCATCCACGCGAGCTTGCGGCTCAGCGCGGGCGCCAGCGGCAGGCGGGACTCGATGTGGCGCCGCACGTCGCCGAGAAAGCTGCCCTTGTAGCTGGCCGGCAACTCGAACAGGTGCAACGCGCCGACGTGCATCGGCATCTCCGGCGTCTCCATGTACAGGAAGGACGCGTCCAGACCGGACAGCTGCTTCATGGGCCTCTCCCTTGGGGGTGAGGCTGATGCTAGGGCGCGGTCTGCCCCCCGGCGCTCGGGGGAAGCCCTACTCGTCGATCAGCGTGCGCAGCGGATGCGCATGCCCAGGCCACGGGCTCTCGAAGAACGCCGCCACCATCGCCGGTGTCACGCCCTCGATCTGCGCCGGGTTCCAGCGCGGGYTGTGGTCCTTGTCRACSGCCAGCGCRCGKATGCCCTCCACCGTCTCGCTGGCYGCGCCGGGRCGCAGGTGGAAGCAKTGGYRCACCAKGTCGCGCTCCATGCGCAGGTCGTCGGCGAGCGTCATCGTGCGGGCACGCCGCACCTGCTCGAGCGTCACCGCCATCATCAGCGGCGAGCGCTTGGCCAGCGTCGCGAGCGTGGCTTGCGCCCAGCCGCTGCCGTCGCTGCGCAGCGATTCGACGATGCCGATCAACGACTCGGCAGCAAAGTGTCGATCGATCGACGTGCGATCGAGCACAGTCGTCGCAGCTGGCGCCACCGCCCGCGCACGCACCGCAGCGTGAAGCTGCGCCGCGTTCTCATGCGGCTGATCCACCAGTGCCTCGACCAGAGACGACAGCGCGTCGCTGGGAACACACACATCTGCCAGCCCGCAAGCGATCGCATCACCCGCCCCGAGGATCTGCCCCGTCAGCGCCAGGTACTCGCCGAGCCGCCCCGCGCAGCGCGCGAGGAACCAGCCGCCACCCACGTCGGGGAACAACCCGATGTGCGTCTCCGGCATYGCCATCTTCGTGCGCTCGGTCACCACGCGCAGCGACGCGCCCTGCGAGATGCCCATGCCACCGCCCATCACGATGCCGTCCATCAGCGCGATATAGGGCTTCGGATAGGTGTGGATCAGGTGGTTGAGCGCGTATTCCTCGGTGAAGAAATCTTCCAGCTCCGGGTTGCCGGCCAGCGCCGCCTGGTAGAAGAAGCGGATGTCGCCGCCGGCGCAGAAGGCCACGCCCTTGCCTTCCAGCGTCGCGCCACGCACCACCACGGCCTGCACGGCAGCGTCGTCGCGCCAGGCCAGCAGCGCGCGCGTGATCTCGCGGATCATCGGCAGCGACAGCGCGTTCAGCGCCTGCGGCCGGTTCAGCGTCAGCAGGCCGATGCCGCCCTGCACCTGCGCCACGATCAAAGAAGAACCGCTCATGCCCGCGCCTCCCGCAACCCGACCCATGCATTGACGAACAAGGTGCCCAGCACCAGGCTGCCGCCGACGATCACCGCCATCGACGGCTGCTCGCTGGTGCCCAGCCACGCCCACGCGATGCCGAACACGATCTCCAGCAGCGCCAGCAGCGACATCTCAGGCGCCGGCAAATGCCGCGCCAGCCGCACCGCCAGCACGCACGGGATCGCCAGCTGCACCAGCCCCAGCAGGCCGAGCAGCGCCACGTCGTGCACCGAGGCCTGCAGCGRCAGCGACAAGGGCAGCGTGACGATCGCCGAGACCAGCGAGCCCAGCAGCAAGGCCGGCACCAGGTCGACCGTCGTGCCGCTGCGCTGCAGCGTGTTCCAGTTGATCGCGCTCGCGACGGGCACGCCCAGCGCGACCAGCGAGCCGATCACGTGCTGCGGCTCCGAGCTGACCCCCTGCCCGTACATGTAGGCGATGCCCAGCCCGGCCAGCACGATGGCGGCCCAGGTGCGCCGCGCGACCGGGTGGCCGAGCGTGAAGCGCGCCAGCACCGCGGTCATCAGCGGCGCGAGCGCCATCGTGATCAGCACGTTGGCCACCGTGGTCAGCGTGAGCGCCACCATGAAGCAGGTGAACATCACGCTCCACATCAGGCTCGAGATCCACAGCGGCCGGCCGCCCGCGCGCAGCAGCGCGAAGGTGTCGCGG
>NZ_JBFUCB010000712.1:0-2889 GCF_056405435.1 Rhizobacter sp. P1_G5
ACCTACGGCAGCGACGAGGTGCGCGTCGAGGCGCTGCGCGCGGTCGACCTGCAGGTGCGGCGCGGCGAGTTCATCGTGCTGCTCGGGCCGTCGGGCAGCGGCAAGTCGACGCTGCTGAACATCCTCGGCGGGCTCGACGTCGCGAGCACCGGCCGGCTCTGGTTCGGCGACGAGGAACTGAGCGCCGCCGACGATGCGGCGCTGACCCGCTACCGGCGCGAGCACGTCGGCTTCGTGTTCCAGTTCTACAACCTGATCCCGAGCCTGACGGTGCGCGAGAACGTCGCGCTCGTCACCGACATCGCGCGCGACCCGATGCCGGTGGACGACGCGATCGCGCGCGTCGGGCTCACGCCACGGCGCGATCACTTCCCGGCCCAGCTCTCCGGCGGCGAGCAGCAGCGCGTGGCGATCGCGCGCGCGATCGTCAAGCGTCCCGACGTGCTGCTGTGCGACGAGCCGACCGGTGCGCTCGACTACCAGACCGGCAAGCTGGTGCTGGAGGTCATCGCGCGCATCAACGCCGAACTCGGCACCACCGCCATCGTGATCACGCACAACGCGGCGATCGCCGGCATGGCCGACCGCGTCGTCACGCTGGGCGACGGCCGCATCCTGCGGGTGCAAGCCAACGCGCACAAGCTGCAGCCGTCCGAGCTGACGTGGTGACGCGATGAAGGCCCTCGACCGCAAGCTGCTGCGCGACCTGCGCCTGATGTGGAGCCAGGCGCTGACGATCGCGCTGGTGGTGGCCAGCGGCATCGGCGGCTTCATCACCAGCCTGTCGGCCGTCGACTCGCTGGCGCTGGCGCGCGACCGGTTCTATGCGCAGGGCCGCTTCGCCGACGTGTTCGCCACCGTCAAGCGCGCGCCCGACGCAGCGGTCGATGCACTCAGCCGCATCGACGGCGTCGCGCAGGTGCAGACCACGCTGGAGGAAATGGCGCGCGTCGAGGTGCCCGGCTCGGCCGACCCGGTGCTCGGACAGCTGATCGGCCTGCCGCGGCGCGCCGGCGACGCGATGAACCGCGTGCTCGTCAGCAGCGGCCGCGCACCGGCGGCGGTGGCCGCGGGCGACGAGCGCATCGAGGCGCTGGTCTCCGAGGGCTTCGCGCAGTCGCGCGGCCTGGTGCCGGGATCGGAGTTGCAGGTGCAGCTGAACGGCCGCCGCCGCACGATCGTGATGGTGGGCACCGCGCTGTCGCCGGAGTACATCTTCGCCGGCCTGTGGGGCATGCCCGACACGCGCGGCTTCGGCATCTTCTGGATCGAACGCGAGACGCTGGCCGCCGCCTACGACATGCGCGGCGCTTTCAACCGCGTCGCGGTGCGGCTCGCGCCGGGGGCATCGGAAGAGGCGGTGATCGACGGGCTGTCGCGCCGGCTCTCGCCCTACGGCGGCCGCCAGGCCAACGGCCGCGACGAGCAGCCCTCGCACCTGATGCTCGACAACGAGATCAAGGAGCAGCGCGTGCTCGGCACCATCCTGCCGGCGATCTTCCTCGGCGTCGCCGCGTTCCTGCTCAACGTGGTCGTGACGCGGCTGGTGTCGACGCAGCGCGAGCAGGTGGCGGCGCTGAAGGCGCTCGGCTACCCGAACCGCGCGATCGGGCTGCACTACCTGAAGCTGGTGATGGCGATCGTGCTGGCCGGGCTGGTGCTCGGCGTGCTGCTGGGCAAGGTGCTCGGCACGCTGCTGACCGGGCTGTACGCCGAGCTGTTCCGCTTCCCGAGCTTCGAGCACGTGATCGCGCCGTGGCTGCTGGTGGTGAGCATCGGCATCACGGTGGCGACGGCGGTGGCCGGAACGCTGAACGCGATCGCCGCCACGGTGCGGCTGGCGCCCGCCGAAGCGATGCGCCCGCCGGCGCCCGGCCACTACCGCCGCACGCTGCTCGAGCGCCTGGGCGTGCGCGGCATGAACCCGGCGCTGCGCATGATCGTGCGCAACATCGAGCGGCGGCCRTTGCGCAGCGGGCTGTCGGTCGCCGGCGTCGCGGCGGCGGTCGCGATCGTCGTGCTGGGCAACTTCTTCCGCGACGCGATCGACGTGATCGTCGACAGCCAGTTCAACCTGAGCATGCGCACCGACATCACCGTGTGGGCGGCCGAGGCGGTGGGCGACGGTGCGCGCCGCGAGCTGATGCACCTGCCGGGCGTGCGCGACGTGGAGTCGACGCGCTTCGTCGCGGTGAACTTCATCAACGGGCACCGCCGCGAGCGCAGCCTGATCCGCGGCTACGCGCCGCGCGGGCAGCTGTTCCGCGCGATCGATGCGGATGGCCGCGAGACGGTGCTCGACGGCCGCGGGCTGGTGCTGACCGACCGGCTGGCCGACAAGCTCGCGCTGCGCGTGGGCGACCGGGTTCGCGTGGAGGTGCTGGAAGGCCGCGAGCGCACGCTCGAGCTGGTGGTGGGCGCGACGGTGCGCGAGATGATGGGGCTGAACGCCTACATGGACCGGCCGTCGCTGAACCGGGCGCTCGGCGACGGCGACCTGTCGACCGGCTTCATGATGGCGCTCGAGCGCGGCAGCGAGGATGCGGCGCTCGAGGCGACGAAGGCGCTGCCGGCGGTGGCCGGCGCGTGGAGCAAGTCGACGATGCTGCGCAACCTGCAGCAGATCAGCGCGCGCAACGTGCGCATCATGAGCACGATCCTGACGGTGTTCGCGAGCGTGATCGCGGTCGGCGTGGTCTACAACAACGCGCGCATCGCGCTGTCGGAGCGTGCCTGGGAGCTCGCGAGCCTGCGGGTGCTGGGCTTCACGCGCGCCGAGGTGTCGGGGCTGCTGCTGGGCGAGCTGGCGATCGTGATCGCGGTCGCGCTGCCGATCGGGATGCTGATGGGTTGGTCGATCACGCACGGCGTGGTCGAGCTGCTGAAGTC
>NZ_JBFUCB010000713.1:0-2887 GCF_056405435.1 Rhizobacter sp. P1_G5
ACCCAGCGGCTTGCCATGGCGCTCGCGTGCCTGCACCTGCGTGCCAGGATCGTCCGGGTCAAAACGCTGCCAGCTGTCGCGGCTGCCCTGCAGGTGCGTCTTCGGCAGCCAGACGAACACGTTGCGCCGGAACGGGTTGCGCTGGCCGAGCCACAGACCGAAGGTCGGCCAGCGCGGCACGGCCGCATCGAACAGGTGGATCGGGAAGTTGGAACACAGCCCGCCGTCGGAGAACCAGCAGCGCTTCAACACCCGCTCTTCGCGCGGCATCTCGTGGTCGACCGCCCACAGCGGCACCGCCGAGAACAGCAGCGGAAAGCTCAGGCTCATGCGCGCCGCGACGAGGATCGGCAGGTCGCCGCGCGGCAGTTCAAACAGCCCCTCGCTCTCCGCCTCCTGGCCGGCCGGTGGATCGAAATCGCTGGCCGGCGCATACGGTCGCGCCGCTTTCACCATCGCCGCGACCACCCGGTCCGGGAAGAACCGTTCCATGTCCACGCGCCGGAAGTACACGCGATCGGTCTCGTCCTGCAGCGGCAGCCGGTACGGCCGGCCGTGCGTCACGTTGGTCGTGATCATCTCCAGGTTGATCGAGCGCAGCCGGCGGTCGTCGCCATCGCCCACCGCCACGCGCGGCGCGCCCGGCGAGGCGGGTGCCGACCACAGGTCGCGGAAGGTCAGCGGCGCGTCTTCGCGGCGGAGGCCGGCGGCGAGCTGGATGCCCTTGTCGAGCCACTCGATCAGGCCGGGGTCGGTCTTCGGGTCGCGGCCCGGCTGCGTCTTGCCGTGGCACAGGCCGAGGTCGTTCTTCACGAGGCCCTTGTCCAGGTCGGGCAGCAGCCCGTAGAACACGACGGCACCGATGACGCAGATCGGAATCGCCATCACGAACCCGAGCAGGCTGCCCCAGCTGAACGGCGGCACCAGCGCGCAATCGGCCGCGATCAGCAGGCCGAGCAGGCCGCCCCACGACGCCGGCTTGCGATAGCTGCGCAAGGCGGGCCAGCCCAGCCGCACCCAGCGCGGCACGCGGCTGCGGCGCGTTTCGCCGTAGATGTCGACCGCGCCGACGAACAGATCGAACAGCCGCTGCCCCTCCGGCGCCGGCTGGAACAACGACAGCATCTTCGTGCGCAGCCCGCGCGGCCCCGGCTTCGCCAGATCGCCCGGCGCGCGCCGCAGCACCTCGAAGCCGTCGTCGTAGCCGTTGCGCCGGCCGTACTCGGCTGCGGCCGCGAGTGCCGCCGCCATCGCGCCCACCGAGGTGCCGCCGATGCTCTTGAAGCGGAATGCGCGTGCGATCTCGAGGATCGCCCACGGGTAGACGACGCCGCTCGCGACACCGCCCGTCAGCACCAGGTCGCAGAAGCGGTCGGCCGGCGGGCGCTCGGTCAGCGGCTCGGGCACTTCGACGAAGTCTTCGCCGGTGTCGAGCAGCGGCGCGGCCGTTCGCGCGGTCATTCGTAGTCTTCCCGGTCCACCGCGTCGACCCACAGGTGGCCATGGTCCTCGGTCGCGAGCTGCTCCAGGCCGTCGCTCGTCGGGTACAGCAGGTAGGCGGTGCCGCGCGTGCGCACGAACGGCTTCAGGCCCTTGAACTCCGTCACGCCGCCGCGCTGCAACGCGTCGCCGGGCAGCACGAAGCTCGCATCGGGATCCTCATGGCGCGAGGCCAGCGGGTCCTTCGCGTTGCCCTCGTCGAGGTTGCCCATCGGCACGCGGTCGGCCCACTCGCCGAGCAGGTGCTCGAACTGGTTCTCGATGCTGCTGCAGAAGAACAGACCGAGCAGGCCGCGCTCGATGCCGGGCGCCTCGCCCTCTTGCCACCGGTCTCCGTACGGCGCGCCCCGCCGCAGCAGCGGACGCCGGCGCAGCTGGTGCGCAATCTGGCCCCCACGCGGGTTCATGCGGCGGATGTGCGCGCCGAATGGACAGCCCTTGCCTTCCGCGTCGCCTGCGTAGTCGAAGTCCTCGCCCGGCGCACCGGTCGGCTGCTGCGTCTCGGGGTCGATGCGCCGCCCATCGGCGAAACGGCCGCACAGCTTGGCCCGTACGAGTTCGATCGCGTCATCCTCGTCGATCGTGCCTCGGCTGCCGAGGGCGATCCACCTCGCCCGCTGCTTCAGGTAGGCGCGAAACGCGGGCTCGTCCTGCGCCATCTGCCGCAGCACGCCGAAGCTCGCCTCGCAGAAGAACGACCGCACCGCCTGCGGCTGCGCGGCCAGCGCCCATGGGTTGGCACCACCATCGTCCGGGTGGCCGAGCAGGAACTCGCCGGGGTTGTGGATCGAGACCTTCCGCAGCTTGCGGTGCTCCTTCGGGGGGATGTCCGGGTCGTGCGACCAGCCATTGATACCCACCTTCGACAGGCCGTCGCGGTAGCCGAAATGCACCCAGCGCTCTTCGGGCCTGCCGGGCGTGAGGCTGAAGTTCTCGCCCCGTGGCACCGTGTCGTCGATCTGCACGCAGAACCCCTTCGCCAGCCGCTCGACCCGCTTCAGCAACTCGGTGGACGCGGCGTCGTCATCGTGGTGCAGGCTGATCACCGCATGCAGCGCCTCCAGCTGAAAGCCGCTGTCCCAGTGGTCGGGCGCGCTCGATGCGGTGTCACCCAGCCGCGTCGTAGCCTGCACCGGCGCGCCGAGGTGGAACGACGGCGCGAGCTTCTGCAGCACCAGCAGCACGCGCAGCGGCAGCTTCAGCGCCTCCAGTCCGCGGTACGTGAAGCCGATGCTCAGCTGCGGGCCGCCGGGCTTCGGATCGCTCGGCCGGTACGTCACGTGCCTGCTCAGCGCCGAGAGAAAACGGCGCGTCTGCGAACCCGTCCCGTTGAACTTCAGCAGCAGGTGCTGCACCCGCCGTTGCTTCGGCGTGCACAGCACGATGC
>NZ_JBFUCB010000714.1:0-2876 GCF_056405435.1 Rhizobacter sp. P1_G5
TTTCGGCGGCGTCGGCCGCGCAGCCGGTGCAAGCGCCACCGGCAGCGCCGGCTGCAGCTCGCGCACATACGCCACCTGCAGGCGCGCCGGCATCGGCGCCACCGAGAACCCGCCCATGCGCTCGGCCAGGCTGCGCGTCACGCAGCCGTGCGCCACCAGCACGCCGAGCACCAGCGCCACCAGCGCGACGCGCCGCCACGGCCTCGCGCGCAGGGCGGCGGTCAGCCGCGCATCCATGCCTGCCGCAGGGACTGCGCGGCGACGGCGGCCTTGTTGTTCTCGGCGGYGGCGCCCGCCGGCGACAACGCCACGGCACCGCTGTCGGGCAGCGCGGCGGCCACCAGCGGCAGGTGCAGCAGGCGCTGGTCGCGCGACACCAGCAGCGTGGCCCGGCCGTCGTTCGGCAGCAGGCGCAGCAGGTCGTCGAGCCGGCGCAGCCGCCAGTCGTCGACCCCGAGCAGTTCGTCGCCGGCCGACAGCCCGGCCGCTTCGGCAGCCCCGCCGCGCAGCACGTGGCTCACCTTGATGCCGGTCAGCGCACTCTCCGCCACCCGCAGGCCCAGCCGCTGGGCCATCGTCGGCGCCTGCTGCGACCAGTTCACGCCGGCGCGCTGCAGCAGCTCCTTCAGCGGCAGCTCGCCGGTGCCATGCACCCAGGCCTGCAGTTCCGCAGCCATCGAACGGCCGCCCACCTCGTGCAGCACCGCGGCGATGTCGTCCTGCGAGATCGGCCCGCCGTCGCTGCGCGCCCACAGGCCGCGCATCACGTCGTCCAGCGAGCCCTGGCCGCGCGTGCGCAGCGTCAGGTCGAGCGCAAGCGCCACCAGCGAGCCCTTGGTGTAGTAGCTGATCGTCGCGTTCGGCGTGTTCTCGTCGCCGCGGTAGTACTTGACCCAGGCATCGAAGCTCGATTGCGCGACGCTCTGCACCTGCCGGCCCGGCGCGGCCAGCACGCCTGTCACCGTCTTGGCGAGCAGCTTCAGGTAGCGCGATTCGTCGACCAGGCCRGCGCGCAGCRGCAGCAGGTCGTCGTAGTACGAGGTGAAGCCTTCGAAGAACCACAGCAGTTCGGTGTAGTTCTCCTGCGTGTAGTCGTAGCGCGCGAACTCGGCCGGGCGCAGGCGCTTGACGTTCCAGGTGTGGAAATACTCGTGGCTGATCAGCCCGAGCAGCGTCACGTAACCATCGCTCAGCTCGGCTTTCGGGTCCGCCGGCGGCCTGGCGCCCGGCCGCGCGCGCTGCGGCAGGTCGCGCCGGGCGGCGATCAGCGCAGTGCTGGCCCGGTGCTCCAGCCCGCCGTAGCCGTCGTCCACCGCGTTCAGCATGAACACGTAGCGCTTGAAGTGCGGCTTCTTGCGGCCATGCCAGAACGCGATCTCGGCCTCGCAGATGCGGCGCGCATCGGCCAGCAGGCGCTCGCCATCGAAATCGGGCAGCGCGCCGGCCACCATGAACTCGTGCGGCACGCCGGCCGCCTTGAATTCGCCGCGCCAGAAGTCGCCCAGCTCGACCGGGTGGTCGACCAGCTCGTCGTAGTCGGCCGCCTGGTACAGGCCCTGGCCACGCGCATYGGTCTTGAGCGCCGGCAGTGCGGTGCCCACGCGCCAGCCCTTCGGCAGCCCGCGCATCTCGACCGCCTGCGACTCGGCCTCGCGCCCCTCGACGCGCAGGAAGACGCTGGTGCCGTTGTAGAAGCCGCGCTGCGCATCGAGGAAGGCGGTGCGCACCGAGGTGTCGAACGCGTAGACGAGGTAGCTGACCGTCAGCGCGCCGCGGCCGTCGCAGGCGGCCAGCCAGGTGGCCTTGTCGAGCTGCTGCAGCGCGATCTCGCGCGAACCCTGGCGCGCCTGCAGCTGCGACAGGTGGCGCGCGAACTCGCGCACCAGGTAGCTGCCGGGAATCCACGCCGGCAGGCTCAGGCGCTGCTGCGATGCCGGCTGCGGCACGGTGAGCGTCACGCGGAACTGGTGCGCGTGCACATCGGCGATCTCGATGCGGTGGGAAATCATGGGATCAGGGGGCCGCTCGGGTGGCGGCCGCGCACTCATGCAGGGGTTTCTGCGGGCGCCATTGTCGCCTCAGTCACCGCAGGGCCGCCGCCTTGCGCGGCCGTGTCACTTGGCGGCGGTGGCGGCAGCGCTGCTCGCGAGCAGCTGCTTCTCGATCTGCTCGAGCGGCATCGCACCGGGGAAGCGCGTGCCGTCGGCGAACACCAGCGCCGGCGTGCCGTTGATGCGGTATTTCTTGCCCATCGCGACGTTGCGATCGAGCGGCGTCTCGCAGCTGCCCATCGAACGGGGCGGCGGCTCGCTGCGCAGCATCCAGCCCAGCCACACCTTGCTCGGCTCCTTCGCGCACCAGATGTCGCGCGACTTCTGCGGCGAATCGCCGCCCAGGATCGGGTACAGGAAGGTGTAGACGGTCACGTCCTTGATCTTCTGCAGGTCGGCCTCGAAGCGGCGGCAGTAGCCGCAGTTCGGGTCGGCGAAGACGGCGATGCGGCGTGCGCCGGTGCCGTTCTTCCAGACGATCGCGTCCTTCAGCGGCAGCTTGGCGAAATCGATCGCGGTCAGCTTGTTGATGCGCGCCTCGGTGAGGTTGGTGCGCGCCTTGGTGTCGATCAGCGACCCCTCGACCAGGTAGTTGCCCTGCTCGTCGGTGTAGAGGATCTCGGTGCCCATGCGCACTTCGTACAGGCCCGGGATCGGCGTCTTGGTGATCTCGTCGATCGGCGGCATGGCCAGGCGCTCGGCCAGGTTCTTGCGGATCTGCGCCTCGTCGGCATGGGCCGCCGGTGCCAGCAGCAGCGCGGCGATGAGGGGGGCCGCGAGGCAGGATCGGATCAACGGAAAGTTCAGCATGGCAATGCCTTCAGG
>NZ_JBFUCB010000715.1:0-2873 GCF_056405435.1 Rhizobacter sp. P1_G5
GATCAGGACCAGCGAGCAGCCGGTGACGATGACGCTGTTGGCGAACATGCCGCCGATCGACGCGTTGCCCAGCACCTTGGCATAGCCGACCACGCTGAGCGTGGCAGTGGTGGGCAGCCCGAGCGGGTCGTCGAAGATCGCGCGCCGCGTCTTGAACGAGTTGACCAGCACCAGCAGGATCGGGAACAGCACCAGCAGCGAGTAGCCGCCGAGCGTCAGGTGCACGAAGAGTGAACGGACCGGCGAGCGGATCGAGCGGCTCACAGCGCGAACCTCCGCAGCCGCCGCTGCACGACGAACAGGTAGACCGCGATGCCCGACAGGATCACCAGGAACATCAGCGTCGCGAGCGCCGCGCCCATCGTCGCGCTGCCCGGCTGCGACTGGTAGCCGAAGAAGGTGCGGTAGAACAGCGTGCCCAGCAGGTCGGTCGCGAAGTTCGGGCCGGCCGACGCGCCCTTCACCGCATACACCAGGTCGAACGCATTGAAATTGCCGACGAAGGTCAGGATGTTGACGAGCCCGAGCGTCGGCAGGATCAGCGGCAGCCGGATCGCCCAGAAGATGCGCCACGGCCCGGCGCCCTCGACCACGGCGGCCTCGATGATGTCCTCGGGGATCGCGATCAGCGCCGCGTAGATCAGCATCATCGGGATGCCGATGAACTGCCACACCGACATCAGCGTCAGCACCGGCAGCGCGGTCTCCTCCATGCCGAGCCACGGGCCGAAGAAGCGCTCCAGCCCGACGAAGCAGAGCAGCTTCTCGGTGACGCCCCACAGCGGCGACAGGATCAGCTGCCAGCTGAAGCCGATGATCACCACCGACAGCAGCGTCGGCAGGAACAGCACCGTGCGGTAGGCCGCCGCGCCGCGCAGGCCGCGCAGCGACAGCAGTGCCGCCAGCACCAGCGCCACCGGGTTCTGCACCAGCGAGTGGATGACGAAGAACTCGACGTTGTTCACCATCGCGTTGCGGAAGCTCTCGAACCACTGCGCGTCGAACAGCAGCGTGCGGAAGTTCTGCAGCCCGACGAACGACACCGCGCCATCGGGCCCGGTGCCGTAGGCGCTGAGCCGCAGCGTGTCGACCAGCGGCCAGGCGCTGAACGCGGTGTAGACCAGCACGGCCGGTGCGAGGAACACCACCGCATGCCAAGGAAAGCGCTTCATACCCAGCGGCCCCCATGGAACCGGCTTTGCCGGGCCATCGGGGGCGCCCCCTCGGGGGGAGGCGCGCAGCACTTCGGGGGGGACGTCATCACTTCTGGGGGGCGTACCACTTGGCAAAGCCGCTCTGGATGCGCTGCGCCGCATCCTTCGGTGCGAGCTTGCCGTTGAGGACCTGCGAGTTCACCGTCCACAGCTCGTTCTCCATGCTCGGCTCGCCGCGGCTCATCACCTGCGCATTCAGCCGGATGGTCGACTTGCACTGCGCGCGCCAGCCGATCATCTGCCGCGCCACCGGGTCCTTCACGTCGACCGCGTGCTTCGACAGCGAGAAGAAGCCGGTCGCCTTGTTGGTGTACAGCTCGGCGAATTCCTTCGACGCGAGCCAGGTCAGGAACACCTTGGCATCCGCCGGGTTCTTGGCGGCCTTGTTGATGCCCATGCCGATGTCGGTGTGGTCCGAGATGTAGCAGGCGTCGCCGGCCTTGCGCACCGGCGGCGGAAAGGCGCCGAACTCGAAGCCGGGCTCCTTCTCGAAGTACGCGATGTCCCACGAGCCGGTCGGGTAGATCGCCGCCTTGCCGGAGGCGAACAGGTTCTGCGAGTCGCCGTAGGTCTCGGCCTGGTAGCCCTTGGGCAGGTAGGCCGACCACTTGGCCATCGTGGCCCACACGTCGACGAACTCGGGGTCGGTGAACTTCTTCTTGCCGGCGATCAGCGCGCGGCGGCCTTCCTCGCCTTTCCAGTAGTTCGGGCCGATGCCGGTGAAGACGATCTGGCTGGTCTCCCATTGGTCGGCGGTGCCGAGCGCGATCGGCGCGACCTTGCCCTGGCCCTTGATCTTGTCGAGCACCGCGAAGAACTCCGCCTCGGTGGCCGGCGGCGTGACGCCGGCGTCCGCGAAGATCTTCTTGTTGTAGAAGAAGCCGTGGATCACCGAGGCCATCGGCAGGCAGTAGGTGTCCTTGCCGTCGTCGGTCTGCCACGCGACCTTGGCGGAATCGGGGAAGTTCGCGAGGCCGGGTTCGCCGTCGAGCTTCGCGAGGCGGCCCTTCTTGTAGAGGTCGAGCGCCACGTCGAACGGGCGGCAGGTGATCAGGTCGCCGGCGCTGCCCGCGGCCAGGCGGGCACTCAGCACCGAGTTGTATTCCGGCGGCGCGGTCGGCGAGAACTTCACCGTGATGCCGGGGTGCGCCTTCGTGAAGGCCGGCAGCAGCACCTCGTCCCACAGCGCCTTGTCGTCGGTGCGCCAGCTTTCGATGACGAGCGAGCCGGCCTGGGCGCTCGCCGTCAATGCGAGGGCGGCGCAAGCCAGTGCAGTGCGAACGGGGCGGGTCATGGGGTGGTCTCCTTCGGTGGATGGGCGGGGCGCAAGGTACCATCGGCCGCCGTGTGACACGAGGCCCGCACGAGGGTCCGCGCCCGGCACCGCTGCACGAGGCCAAGTGCTTGTCATTCCAGGGATTTCCAACCATGAGGCGACATGACGCGCTCACGCTTCCTTACGCTGCCCTGCGCGCCTGCGCAGGGGCCGCGAAGGGCCGTGYCGCGGCCCGCGCCTTACACAACATTGCAATTCGCAGGGATTCGACAGGCGCGTGGCGAGGGTTTGCCCTGACGCTTCTTCTGCTCGCGGGTGCGGCGACCTCCGCGCCGGCCCAGACCCTCGACGTGCTGCACTGGTGGACCTCGGCCGGCGAGCGC
>NZ_JBFUCB010000716.1:0-2864 GCF_056405435.1 Rhizobacter sp. P1_G5
GTGTTGAACGATACGGTGTCGCTCGAGGTGGGGATCGGCAATTGGGTCGTCCCGTTGTCGAAGACCGACAGGCCCAGGGCGGTGAACTCCAGCGGTGTGCCGCCCGCCCATTGAAGCGTCAGTCCGTAAGGCGGGACCAGGGTCTCGTAGCCCATGTAGCCGGGCTCGGACGGGTTGGAAAACAGCTGGTAGGCGGCCGGATCCGAATCGAAGACGTAGGCGCCGGTGAGGGTGCTGCCCGTCGTGGGCAGGTTGCCGCTGCTTGTCTTCACCTGGGCCGTGAAATTCACGGTGACGGGATCGGCGTTTGCCACCGCCGCCGGCAGCAGCAGGGCGGCCGTCAACAGGGCGATCGAACTGTTCATCTTCAAGGTTCTTCTCCCTTCGGTCGAGGTACTTGCACTGTAGCCATTCGGGCCGCGGCTGTCGCGTGGCGGCCCGGTTGCTCATGACATCGGGCCGTGCTCAGGCCGTCTTGTTCAGTGCGAACGAGGCCAGCACCGTGTCGGTGACCGACGAGTTCTCGAACGCCCAACCGGCCGCGAAGTCGCTCGGCACGCCCCAGCCGTCGTACTGGTAGTAGACGATGTCCAGCCCGGCCGCCTCGGCCAGCGATATCGCGTCGGCCACCCAGCGGCCACGGTCGGCCGACGGTGCCGCGCGGGTGCAGCCGACCTCGCCGAGCATCATGCGCACCGAGTGCGTGGTGGCGTAGTCGAGTGCCGGCTGCATGTCGATGGCAAGTGCCGCCTTGTTCCACAGCTGCGGTGCGGTGAAGTCGTTGTCGYGGGTGACGCCCGGGTAGCCCACCGTCCCGGCCGCCGGGAAGCCGCCTTCGCCCTGGTGCGTGAAGTAGTGCGGGCCGTAGTAGTGGAAGCTGTAGACCGTCTTTGCGTCGCCGTTGGGCTGCAGATCGGCGAAGTTCTTCTGGTCGCCCCACACCGGTTGCACGATGACCCAGCGGTCGGCGTCCACATGGCGGATCTGCGCCAGCGCCAATTGGTGCAGCAGATTCCATGCGTCCTTCGCGACCGCGTGGTTGCCGTTGATCTCTGCAGGCGTGCGGCCCTGCGGTTCGTTCAGCAGGTCGAACACGATGCCCTGCACGCCGGCGTACTGCTGGGCCAGCTCGCCCCAAGCCTCCACGAACTCAGCCTGCGCCGATGGGTCGGACCACAGCGCGCGGCCGTCGTCGGGCCACACGCCGCGGCTCGGCCAGCTGACGTCGAGCGTGACCGCCAGCACCACATGCATGCGCTTCGACAGGCACCAGTCGATCAGCGTGCCCCATTGCGCGACCGAGGCCTGCAGGCGTGCAGCCAGCGGCTGGCCGGGCAGCAGCGCGGCACCGGTCTTGAAGTCGAACGGCTGGATGAACAGCCGTGCCACGTTGGCGCCGGCCGCCGGCAGCTCGGCCACGTTCTGCCAATGGCTGGCGGTGGTGTCGGTCCAGCCCTGGTCCGGGAAGATGCTGGTGCCGCGCAGGCGGGGCAGCGCGGCCGACAGCGGCGGCAGGCCGGGCGCCGGGGCCGGCGGCGGTGGTGGAGGAGGAACCGGTGCCGGCGGCACGGGGGCAGGCGGCGTACCGCCGACCGGGGCCGGGGCGGGACTGCCGTCCCCACCGCCCCCACCGCAGGCCGCCACGGCCAGCAGCACGGCGGAACTCAGACCCTTCAAGACAAAGCGGCGGCTCGCCAGATCGGCGCGCAAGACATCGGACACGTGAAACCCCTCCTGTGTTTGTGGAGGGATTGTCTCCAGAAGGAGCGCCCGAGCCGACCCCCGCAAACCCAGGGACTCAGTAAGCGGCTGTGAAGCGCTTGCGGATGTGTTTCGGCGTTTCGATCTCGTCGACGATCGCGACCGCGAGGTCGGCCACCGAGAGGCCGGCCGGCTTGTCGCCGTCCATCAGCAGCTCGTCGGCGCCGATGCGGAACTTGCCGGTGCGCGGGCCGGGCGCGAGCAGCGCGGCGGGCGACAGGAAGGTCCAGTCGAGCGCGGTCTCGGCGCGGATCTGGTTCAGCGCCTCGCGGGCGGCGAGCGCGCCCTGCTTGTACTCGGCGGGGAAGTGCGGCGTGTCGACCAGCTGCACGCCGGGCGCGACGAACAGGCTGCCGGCACCGCCGACGATCAGCACGCGCTTGATGCCCGAGCGCTTGACGCCGTCGACGATGGCGCGCGTGCCTTGCAGGAACACGTCGTGGATGCGCGGCTCGCTCCAGCCGGGGTTGTACGAGTCGACCACGGCGTCATGGCCTTCGACGGCGGCGGCCACCTGGGCGGCGTCGAGCGCATCGGCCTTGACGACCGTCAGGCCGGGTTGCGCGGGCAGCTTGGCCGGCGTGCGGGCCAGCGCGGTCACCTGGTGGCCACGCGACAGCAGTTCCTTCAGCACCTCGGAGCCGACGAAGCCGGTGGCGCCAATCAGGGCGATCTTCATGGAATGTTCCTGGGAGTTGTCGATGGCGCGATGATCTGCGCTTCACAATGGGTGCACCAGTCGCTCATTTCGAACAACATTCTTTAGCCAGGCTTCACGATCATGGATGACCTTCGCCGCATGGCCTTGTTTGCCGAGGTGGTGCGCCACGGCTCGATGAGCGGCGCCGCGCGGGCGCAGGGCATGAGCACCTCGGCGGTGAGCCAGCAGATGCGCGCGCTGGAGCAGGGCAGCGGCGTGACGCTGCTGCACCGCTCGACGCGCAAGCTGACGCTGACCGACGCCGGTGCGCGCTTCGCCGAGCACTGCCGGGCGATGGTGGATGCCGCCGAGCAGGCGCGGCGGCAGCTGACGCTGGCGCACGACGCACCGGTGGGCGAGCTGCGGATCTCGGCGCCGGTGGGCTTTGCGCGCTACATCGCAC
>NZ_JBFUCB010000717.1:0-2863 GCF_056405435.1 Rhizobacter sp. P1_G5
GTCCATGGTCATGCAATCTTCTTTTCAAGGGCACGCAGACGCTCGCGCAGGCCGTGCAGGTTGCGCAAGGTTGCGGCGTTCTTTTCCCAGGACGCATTGTCGTCGATGGGGAACACGCCGCTGTAGGTTCCGGGCTGCAGGATCGAGCGCGTGACGACGCTCGCCGCGGAGATGTTGACCCGGTCGCCCAGCTTCAGGTGGCCGAGGATCATGCCGGCACCGCCGATCGTGCAGTTGGCGCCGATCGTCGTGCTGCCGGCAATGCCGACGCAGCCGGCGATCGCGGTGTTGCGTCCGATGTGCACGTTGTGGGCCACCTGGATCAGGTTGTCGAGCTTGGCGCCGTCCTCGATGACGGTGTCGGCCAGCGCGCCGCGGTCGATGCAGGTGTTGGCGCCGATCTCGACATCGTTGCCGATGCGCACGCCGCCAAGCTGCTCGATCTTCTCGTAGCGCCCCTGGGTCGGCGCGAAACCGAATCCGTCGGCACCGATCACGGCCCCGCTGTGCACGATGCCGCGCTCGCCGATGTGGCAATCGGCCAGCAGCGTGACGCGCGGCGCGAGACGCGTGCCGGCGCCGACGCTCGCGCCACGACCGATCACGCAGTGCGCCCCGATGACGGCGCCGGCGCCGATGCGCGCGCCGGCCTCGACCAGCACGAACGCGCCGATGCTCGCGCCGGCGTCGATCACGGCGCCCGCCTCGACGACGGCACTCGGGTGGATGCCGGCCGCCACCGCCGGGCGCGAGCGCGCCGCCCACCACTGCGTGAGCTTCGCGAAGGCCAGGTAGGGGTCGTCGCAGACCAGGGCCGCGCCGCGGGCGACCGCTGCATCGCGCATGGCCGGCGCGACGATCACGCAGCCGGCGGCGCTGGCCGCGAGCTGCGCGGCATAGCGGGGATTCGAGAGAAAGGAGATCGTGCCGGGCGTGGCGCCCTCGAGCGGGCCGATGCGGTCGATGCGCAGCGAGGCGCTGCCGATCAGTTCGCCGCCGAGCTGGGCGGCGATGTCACCGAGTTGAACCGCATCCACGGCTCACTTGCCGCCTTGCTGGGCGTTCAGCGCCTTGATCACCTTGTCGGTGATGTCGATGCGCGGGCTGGCAAAGACGACATCCTGCAGGATGAGGTCGTATTTGTCGGTCTCGTAGATCTGCTTGATGACCTTGTTGGCCCGCTCCACCACCGAGGCCAGTTCCTCGTTCTTGCGCTGGTTCAGGTCTTCCTGGAACTCGCGGCGCTTGCGCTGGAACTCGCGGTCCTGGTCGATCAGGTCGCGCTGGCGGCGGGTCTTCTCGGATTCGGCCAGCGTCGGCTGGTCTTTCTCGAGCTTGTCGCCGGCCGCCTTCAGGCGGGTGCCGAACTCGTTCAGGTCTTTCTCGCGTTTCGAGAACTCGGCTTCCAGCTTGGTCTGCGCCGCCTTCGCAGGCACCGCATCGCGCAGCACCTTGTCGAGGCTCACGTAGCCGATCTTCAATTCCTGCGCCTGCACACCCACGGCTGCGAACGCCAGCGTCGCGGCGGCCAGCACGAGATGCAGGGACTTCAATCTTGAGCTATTCATTAGAACGCGGTCCCGATCTGGAATTGCAAACGTTGAATTCTATCTGTTGACTTGTAGCGGATGGGTTCGCCGTAGCTGAGCTTCAGCGGGCCCACCGGCGACACCCAGCTCAGCCCGATGCCGGCCGACGCCCGCATGCTCTCCCAGGTGGGCTTCTCGTTCTCGCCCCACACGTTGCCGGCATCGACGTAGCCGAAGATGCGCAGCGTGCGGTCGTTGCCCGAGCCCGGCACCGGCAGGTACAGCTCGCTGTTGATGTTCAGCCGCTTCGGGCCGCCGCTGTACGAGCCGACCACGTCGACCGGCCCGAGCGAGCCCTGGTCGAACGCGCGCACCGTGCCGAGACCGCCGCCGTAGAAGTTCTTGAAGATCGGGTAGCGCTGGCCGTTCAGGCCCCGGCCCCAGCCGAGCTCGGAGTTGAACGCCAGGGTGTACTTCTTGGTGATCGGGATGTACAGCTGGTACTGCGTGTTGGTGCGGACGTAGCGCGTGTCGCCGGCGGCCCCCCATTCGATGTTGATGCGCTTGAAGCTGCCGTCGTTGGGCACCAGCGCGCTGTCGCGCAGGTCGCGCGACCAGCCGATCGTCACCGGCACCGAGGTGCTTGCATCGCCGTAACGCAGGCGGTACAGGAAGTAATTGTTGGGCAGCGAGGTCGCCCCGCGGATCTCGGTGCGCTCGATGCCGATGCCGAAGAACACCGTGTCGTACTCGCTGAACGGCACGCCGAAGCGGATCGACGCACCCGGCGTCACCAGCTGGTATTCCTCGCCCTGGCTGTTCAGCGGCTTGACGGTGCGGTAGTACAGGTCGACCGCGCGCGAGATGCCGTCGATCGTGAAGTACGGGTCGACCGCGCTCAGGTCGAGCGTGCGGCTCGAGCGGCTGGTGTTCAGCTCGATGCCGAGGTAGTTGCCCGAGCCGAACACGTTGTCCTGCCGGATCGATGCGTTCAGCGCCAGCCGGTCGGCGCTCGAGAAGCCGGCGCCGACGATCAGGTTGCCGGTCGGCTTTTCCTTGACGGTCAGCGTCAGGTCGACCTGGTCCTGCGAGCCGGGCACCTCGTTCGTCTCGACGTTGACCTCGCTGAAGTAGCCCAGCCGGTCCACCCGGTCGCGCGACAGCTTGATGCGGCGCCCGTCGTACCACGACGATTCGAACTGCCGGAACTCGCGGCGCACCACCTCGTCGCGGGTGCGGCTGTTGCCGGCGACGTTGACGCGGCGCACGTACACGCGGCGCTGCGGATCGCCCACCAGCGTCAGCACGACCTGGCCGGTCGCGCGGTCGATGTC
>NZ_JBFUCB010000718.1:0-2855 GCF_056405435.1 Rhizobacter sp. P1_G5
ACCTCGGCCAGGTCACGCAACTCGGCCGCAAGCTGATGCCCAAGCCGCTGAGCCGGGAAGATGCCGAGCGATTGCTGGAGATCACGCAAGGCTGGACGGCGGGCGTCAAGCTCGGACTGCTCGTGCACGGCGTCCACGGCGACTTCGACGGCGGCCACGTCGACATCGCCGCCTACCTGCAGCGCGAGGTGCTGAGCGAGCAGGAGGCGGCCTTGCAGGAGTTCCTGGTCTCGACCAGCATCGTCGACGCGATGACCGCCGAGCTGTGCGATGCGCTGCTCGGCCGCGACGGCTCGCAGGCAGTGCTCGAGCGGCTGGAGCGCCACCAGCTCTTCGTCACCGCGCAGGACAGCCACGGCCTCGCGTTCCGCTACCACCCGCTGTTCCTCGGCTTCCTGCGCAGCCGGCTGGCCGCCGACCCGGCGCGCCAGCGCGCCTTGCACGCACGCGCCAGCCATTGGTATGCCGCGCAGCTGCGCTTCACCGAGGCGCTGACCCATGCCTTCCAGTCCGGCGAACCGGCGTGGTGCGCCGAGCTGATGGAACGCGCCGCCGCACGCTGGCAGCAATCGGGCGACATCGCCGAAGTGGTGCGCTGGTGCGAACGGCTGCAGCCGCAGCAACTGCTGGCCCGGCCGGCGCTGGGCATGACCTTCACCACCTGCCTCGTGCTGTGCCGCCGCTTCGACGAAGCGCGCGCGATGCTGCGCCACCTGGCCGCGGACCCGGCGACGCACGACGGCGCGCCGTTCGGCTTCCACCTGCGCACGCTGCAGCAGATCCTGCAGGCGATGCTCGGCGAGCATGCGGCGCTCGGCGTCGAGATGCCGGCCGCCGACGAGAGCGATGGCGACGCCCAGCTGCGTGGGTTGCAACTGGTCAATCGCGCATATGCGCTGTTCTGCGCGCACCGTTTCGATGCCGCGTGGCGGCTCGCGATGCGTGCGCGCGAGATCCTGCAGCCGATCAGCCCGTACGGCGAGGGCTATGCGAGCAGCGTGCTGGCGATGGTGGAGCGGGCGAAGGGCGATTTCGGCTCGGCCGCGCGCCGCGTGGAAGCGCTGTGGGCCGGCACGCGCCACGGCCCGCGCAATGCGGCGTGGGCGAATGCGGCCACCGCGCTCGCCGTGCTGCGCTACGAGACCAACCGGTTGCCGGAGGCGCGTGCACTGTGCGAGGAGCTGCTGCCGCTGGTGGAGGCCGGCGGCACCTACGAGACGCTGGTGGCGGCCGCGCGCACCCAGGCCCGCGTGCATGCGGCCGAGCGCGAACCCGAGGCCGCGATGCGCCTGCTCGACTACCTGCACGGCGTGCTCGGCGGCAGCCACGAGCGGCGCTTCGCGGCGCAGGTGTGCTTCGACAAGGTGCGGCTGTGGCTGGCCCTCGGCGAGCCGCAGCGGGCGCGCGATGCGGCGGCGGAGTTCGGCGTCGTGGACGCGGCCGAATGGCAGGCCGTGCGACCCTATGACGAAGCCTGGGAGCGGCGCGGCATGGCGCAGGCCGCGCTGCTGTCGCATGCGCAGCGGCGCGATGAAGCGCGCGCCGTGCTGCAGGTGCTGAGAGCCAGCGCCGAGGCGGCGGGCCATGTGCTGCGCTTGCATGCGATCGAAGCGGCGCTGGCCAGCAACCTGTGGGAGGCCGGCGCGCGCGACGAGGCGCTGCAGTGCCTGCACCAGTCGCYGCTGCGCGCGCGCGGCCATGCACCGTCGCGCAGCTGGTTCGACGACAACCCGAGCTTCCACCAGGTGCTGGTGGCTGCGCTGGCGATGCCGCAGATGCGCCGGCTTGTGCCGGAGCACGTGCTGCGCGTGTTCGGTGCGGCGCTCGGGCGTGGCGAGGCCCGGGCTGCCCATGCGGTGGATGCGCTGACGGCGCGTGAGCTGGAGGTGCTGGCGCTGCTCGCGCAGGGGCTGAGCAACCAGCAGATCAGTGCGCGGGCACAGATCTCGTTGACCACCGTGAAGTGGCACGTCAAGAACATCTTCGCGAAGCTCGACGTGGGGACGCGGGTGGAGGCGCTGGTTCGGGCTCGGGCGCTGCGGCTGGTCTGAGGCTGCGCGTCGCGGCGGGTGAGGAGGAAAAGACTGAAGTGACCAACGAGCCTTTGTCGTGCAGTCAGTCGCGCGCCCACACCAACAGCAAGTTGTTGGTCGGCATCGCCACCCGTTCGCGCAGCATGAGCCCGGCCTGCGCGGCTTCGTGCTCGACATCCTCGCGCCGGCGCAAGCCCCAGCCGGCATCGCGCACGCGCAGGTCAACGTCGAAGCCCAGGTTGCCGGGCGACGTCTCGACGCCGTCCTCCAGGTAGGGCCCGTAGGTGACCAGCATGCCCTGCGGCGACAGATGCCGCGCCGCGCCGCGCATCAACCCGCCGCAGCAGGCCCACGGCGCCGCGTGGATCATGTTCGCGCAGAAGACGGCATCGACCTGCGCCGGCACGCCGGGCCACTCGCTCGCCAGCACATCGAGCTGCAGCGGCGCGCGAACGTTGTCGATCCCGGCGCACCAGGTGCGGATCGACGGCAGCGTCTCGGCATTGAAGTCGCTCGGCTGCCACTGCCAGCCCGGCAGCCCCGGGCTGCAGTGCGCCGCATGCTGGCCGGTGCCGCTGGCAATCTCCAGCAGCAACCCCCGTGGCGGCAACACGCGCTGCAGTTCGGTCAGGATCGCCGCGCGGTTGCGTTCGGCGGCAGGGCTGTGGCGGCGGGAATCGTCGGTCATGGGGTGCTCATTCTCAACAGGCGCGCCGCTTCTTCGAGCCGCGCATCTTCGATCTCGCGCAGCACGCCGGACAGATCCACCGCGCCGGCCCGCTGTTCGTAGCGGCCGGTCAACGGCGTGCCCGGCGCGAGCAG
>NZ_JBFUCB010000719.1:0-2851 GCF_056405435.1 Rhizobacter sp. P1_G5
GCCTGAGTCAGAAGGGCAGCACGCCTTGCGGCGCGACTGGCGTCCACAGGCCGTCAGTCCTTCAGTCGAAAGTACCTGCCACGAAGGACGCCTTGAYCGTGATCAGCCACTCCCCCTCAATCTTGTGCAGGACGAAGTGATCGTTGAACAACTTCTTGCCGATCCGCACTCTCACGTTTGCCGTTGAAAGGGAATCGGAAACGTGCTCAACCGAGAGGATCGCTTCGTCCCTCGGCGCGTCAGTCGAGCGGGGACTCGGCCTCCCATGGATGAGCGACGCATAGTCCTGCGAGGACAGGGTGTTCAGCCGTCCGCCGTCAAGCCACTGCACAAAGCAGCTCGGATGGAAGACTTTGTTGAAGTCACGGCTCTTCGGCTCATAGGCCAGCTCGAAATAGTCCTCGATCAGAGCGGCTACGGCTTGGGTCTGGGTCATCGCGGGCCTTCATCATTTGTTGAACGATCCGTATAGTGAGGAATCCTTCCGGACTCGGCTACAGCGAAGCGGTTATCGCTGCCATTACCCAAACACATAGACCATGGATGACCTGGATGGAGGGCTTGTCATCGGCCTGCTGACGCTGAATGCGGTCGCCGAATCGAAAAGCTTTGGTCGGGCCGCTTCCCGTCTGGGCAAGACACAGCCTGCGGTGAGTCGCTCCATCCAGCGATTGGAGGACCGCCTTCACGCCAAGCTCGTGCATCGCACAAGCCGACGCGTTGAAGTGACGGACGCCGGCCATGCATTGCTCTCGAAGGTACTGCCCCTTCTCCAGGGGTTGGAGGATGCGACGATCGGCGCCGCCGACCAGGCCTCGGCCGTCAGCGGCACGCTGCGCGTCGCCTGCGATGCGCGGTTTGCCGGGCTCGTGTTGGCGCCGGAGCTGGCGAAATTCCTGGCGGCCCACCCGTCTCTCCAATTGAGGCTGGAGACGCGGAACGAACTCTCCGACCTGGTGAGCGACGGATTTGATCTTGCTGTCCGGTTTGGGCCTCCGTCGGTCTCGACCTTGGTCTGCCGCCGTCTCTACAGTCCACGCGTTCTGACCGTCGCCGCGCCGTCCTATCTGGCGCAACGGGGTAGGCCCAGCTCCCCGCGGGATCTGGTGGATGACGGTCATGAATGCATCAAAGCCATCGATCCCGCCACCGGCAGGCCTTTCGAGTGGGCGTTCTGGCGTGGCGATGAGAAGGTGACGGTGGCCGTCAGCGGCAGCCTGACGGTCACGGACGCCGGAACCAAGATTGGGGCCTGCCTCGCAGGCTACGGGATCGCTCAGGTGATCGACCTCGGGGTCGACACGCACGTGAGAGCGGGCACGCTTGAGCCCATCTTGACGGACTGGCCTGACGAGACTTTTCCGCTCTATGTCTACTATCCCGGGCGCGCCCACGTTCCAGCCAAGGTCAGGGCATTCATCGATTTTGTAGTCCGCATGATGGCCAGGGCCCAACCCGGGAAGGACGCCTTCCAACCGTCAGYAGGGCCGTAGCTCCAAGCTCAGCGGTCCACCGCCGATAGCTTGGGCGCGGCCTCTGGCCTGTAGGCCTGCCAACCGCTGCCACTACAAATCTGCCGCCGCCTCCAGGCTGAGCTGAATACTCGCGCCTGTCATCCATGCATTACTTAGATCCGACGGACATTATTTGTTGGAGTCACGGTATTTCGACCCAATAAAGTCGTGAACGAGCGCTGAGTATTCGCGCGGCTGCGGACGCCGCCATCCCAAACGGGCGGACAACCAAAGTCGTGAACAAGACTCGGCTCCATATCCGTCGGGCTAGAGGGTGCGCTGCGGTTAGGTCCACAAGCACCGATATCACGCACCGACCCGTACACGCCCAGCGCCTGCCCCTGCCTGACAACATGGATGCAACGGTAGGCCCCGTGCCCGCATCCCGGCGCCTGGCACTGGACCCCATCTGACCGGTCCACCATCAACGATGGCAGCCAGCTCTGTGTCTTTCATGCCGATCCGTCCAACAGGTGGGCAACGACCTTGCACGGCACTTCGAGCGCATCCGCGACCTTCTGCAGCCGCGGCGGTAGAGCACGCTCCGTTGCAAGGTAGACCTCAGTTGACGGCTGACCATCTGCATGGATGAGCGCCTGCGCAGTCAGGACCGCTCGGTACTTCACCACCTGGTAGATGCCGCGCTCCAGGTCCAAGTCATCGGACTTCCTCGACTTCACCTCAACGCCAATCCACGCCCCGCCCGCGCGGAAGAAGACGTCGATGCAATCCGCTGAGAGCAAGTCGTGCTCGGTCTTCGCGAAGCAGCCCTGTGGCGCGCCAAACAGCTCGGGGTGCACGAGCACGAACTCCTTCAGCGCACGGTGCTCGTCAGACTCATCACCGCCCCAACCACCTGGCGCCGGCGCCCCGCCCTCTAGCGGATCGACCTCCTTCACCCGCGCCAGACCGGCAGCCTCTAGAACAGCTTGCCAGCGCTCACCGTAGGCCAGGATGTCCTCGTACTCATGAAGCACCCGGGCCCGCTTTTCCTCGAGCGACAGCAGGTGGAATTGAGGCCAACGATGCTTGATGCCGACGTCGGGCAAGCCAGCGTTCTCGCCTTTACCTGAGACAACAACGACGGTCGTGAGGTACGGCGGCTTGTGTTCCTCAGGCCATCCAGCGGTTGCCGTCTCGATAAGTACCGTGGCCCGTCCGAGGACGCCACCCAGCCGCCAGTGCGGGTCGCCGTTCTTGTTGAACCAGCCGATCCGCTCCGCCAGCTCTTTGTACGTGAGCCGAGCCAACTCGCCATCTGTCTGCCGTTGGACATGCTCAACCAACGCCGGCAGCGCTATGCGAGCCCATTGCTCCTCCACGCCGGGGGGTACGTC
>NZ_JBFUCB010000720.1:0-2843 GCF_056405435.1 Rhizobacter sp. P1_G5
CACCATCCACGTGTCACTTCATAGGAGACATCAGTGGATCAGATCTATCGGCGCTCATGCACCGCCTTGACGGCACTCTTCAGCGCAGTGGCGCTCACGGCTTGCGGCGGGGGAGGGTCCAGCACCCCCACGCCGGCGGCCTCCGCACCGCCGTCGGCTCCCGTCCCGGCGCCCGTGCCGGCACCGCCCTCCGGTCCTTCGTCGAGCGATGTCGCATTCGCGACCCCTTCGAGCGCGACGGACACCAGCGAGGCCGGCAAGATCGAGACGTACTCCTTTGCCGAGAAGGGCAATCAACTCACGGCCGGGACCGCGACCTTCGCATCGGGCGAGGTGGACTTCGGCGCGTCGCTGTCGGGCGACCAGGCCTACGCCGGCACGGCGATCCGTGTCTACGCACCCGGCAACACCGGCGCGGCCCCGGTCACCGCCTTCAATGCCTCGGGTTTCACCAAGCTGAAGATCCAGCTGAAATCGTCGAGCGACGGCGTGTTGTCGATCAAGCTCCAACCGAGCCCGGTGGCGGGTGACGGCTGCACGGCGACGGCCCAGGCGATCGTCAACTCGACGCTGTCCGAACTCGTCATCGACCTGAGCGACGCGATGTTTCCGCTGCCGGACTACTGCAACGGCACCGGCTCGAAGGTCGGCACCGTCAAGGCCGGCCTGTTCGCGGTCGACGTGATCAACGCGGCCACCACCACGGGTTCGCACAACCTGAGCGTGGGCACCGTGAAGCTCGCCCCCTGATCACGCACGACAACCAACAACAAGGAGACAAGCATGATCAATTCCATCGTCAAGGGCGCCTTCGCCATGGTGCTGGCCCTCGGCCTGCACCTGAACGCGCAGGCCACCAACTTCTTCGACGGGTTCGACGGCTCGGGCGGTCCGAACGGATCGGTCTGGGAGACCGCCAACTGGGCCAACGGTGACATCTTCGGCTGCACCTTCGCCTTCAGCGAAGCGTGGCTGACGGGGTGGGGCGGGCTGGACCTGAACGTCAACAGCAGCAACCGCAACGCGGTGAAGTGCGCCGAGGTGCGCACCTGGCAGAGCTTCCAGTACGGCAAGTTCGTGACGCGCATGCAGCCGGGCACCATCGCCGGCGGCAACAGCTCGTTCTTCCTGTACACCGGCAACGCGGGCACGTCCAACCACTTCGAGATCGACATCGAGTTCATCAAGGGGGGCACCGTCCTGCACACCAACGTGTGGACGGCCGGCCGCCAGAACTTCCAGCAGTTCGCCATCGGCACCGGCTGGCGGACCATCGGCTTCGAATGGCGGCCGACCTTCGTGCGCTGGTTCCACGTCAACGATGCCGGCGTGGAGATGGAGTTCCGGCGCGTCAACACGACGATCTCGGCCCCGATGCGCCTGATGCTGAACCATTGGGTCGGCAACAACTCGGCGAACGCCGTCGGCTTCGTGGGGACCTACAACGGCGGCGGCGGTCCGGCCTACTACGACTGGGTGAAGGTTTCGGACTGAGATCGGCCAACGCGCAGCCGCTTCGAACCGGCTGCGCCCCCGGAACGCCGAAGAAGGACTGCGGGTACTCGGCGTCGGCCCGGCCGTCCGAGCACGGCCGGGGATCTGCTTTCAAGCCGTGACACCGAGCGGCGGCGCGCGGCGGCCGATGACCGACGCCTTGATGATCGATGTGTTGGTCTCCGCCTTGTCGGTGATGAGATCGAGAATCTCATCGAGCTGCGCGATCGAGCGCACGTGCATGCGCGCGATGAAGCAGTCCTCGCCGGTGACCTTGTCGCACTCGCTGATTTCCGGTATCGCCTGCATCAGCGTCTGGACGGCACGCAGATGGCCGGGCAGCGGGCGGATCCGGACGATGGCCTGGAGCTGGAAACCCAGGGCCTCGGGGTCGATGTCCACGCTGTAGCCCCGGATGACGCCGCGCTCCTCGAGGCGTCGCAGACGCTCGGACGTGCTCGGCGAGGACATCCCGATGCGCCGAGCGAGATCCTTCAACGAGATGCGCGCATCCGCGGCGAGGATGCCGAGGATGGCGCGGTCGGTGGTGTCGATCATGAGGGGCCGGCAAGCAGATGGGTTGCCTTTTATTGTTAGGCATTTTATATATTTCACCTAACAAACAGTATTCAATATTCGAAGTGCTTGTGCAATTCTCCGAAGAACTCGGGAAATTGCCTCATGACAGTCAGCAACACAAGCCGCGGTGCGATCGAGATGACGCTCGCCATGGCGATCTCCGGCACGATCGGATGGTTCGTGGTCCGCTCCGGGCGGCCCCTGCTCGAACTGCTCTTCTGGCGCTGCGTGTTCGGGGCCGCAACGCTGGCCGTCGTGTGTGGCATCCGCCGTCATTTCCGACGCGGCCTGTCGCTTCGGACGATCGCCTGGGCGGCCTTCGGCGGGGTGGCGCTGGTGCTCAACTGGCTGCTGATCTTCGCGTCGTTCTCGCACGCGTCGATCTCGGTCGCCACCGTGGTCTACAACACGCAGCCCTTCATGCTGGTCGGCCTGGGCGCCTTGTTGTTCGGCGAACGGCTGACGGCCGACAAGCTCGCCTGGCTCGCGGTGTCGTTCACCGGCGTGCTGCTCATCGCCTGGGGGCAGGGCGCCACCGGCCACCCGGGCGCGCGCTACGTCGCCGGCATCCTGATGGCCCTGGGCGCCGCCATCTTCTACGCGGTCGCTGCCCTGGTCGCGAAACGGCTGCGCGGGACCCCGCCGGAATTCATCGCGCTGATCCAGGTGGGCGTCGGCATCGCGATGCTCGCGCCGTTCGCGCAACTCTCCACCCCACCGGCGGATGCCGGCACCTGGGGGACGCTGATCACGCTGGGGGTGGTCTACAC
>NZ_JBFUCB010000721.1:0-2842 GCF_056405435.1 Rhizobacter sp. P1_G5
GGACCAGGTCGCCGTGGCCGAACAGGATGTTCGCGCGGTTCGTCTTGCCGCCGCCCGACTTGGTCGGACGGCCGGATTCGCCACCGATCTCAAGGCCGTTGTAGTCCTGTTTCAGGATGAAGTTGATCACGCCGGCGACCGCATCGCTGCCGTACACGGCCGAGGCGCCGTCACGCAGGATTTCGACACGCTCGATGGCGGCCAGCGGAATCGCGTTGATGTTGACGGCACCGCCGTCAGAGGCGAACACCGCGAGGCGGCGGCCGTTCAACAGCACCAGCGTGCGGCTGTCGCCCAGGCCACGCAGCGAAACGCTGGACGTGCCATAGCTCGCGAGGCCGGCCAGGTCCGAACCGCGGCTCGCGCCGGCGGTGTTGGTCGACGCCATCTTCTGGACCAGCTGCTCCATGTTGGCTGCACCACTGCGCGCGATCTCCTCGCGGGTGATGACCGTCACCGGCAGCGCCGTTTCRGCGTCGATGCGCTTGATCGCCGARCCGGTGATCTCGACCTTGTCCATCTGCTGCTGCGCGAGAGCGGGCAACGAGCCGAGCGCGAGGCTGCCGCCGAACGCCAACATCAGGCCGGTGCAGACCTTCGTTCTTCTAAACATGTGATCTCCTAAAACACTGAAAAGGTTGATCGATAAACCCACTCTCACAGCAAGTCATGTGCCGGCTTCATGAACCTGCCATGACCTGTCCGCAAAGACATGTAAAAGAATTGTCACTGAAGGGAAATAGCGACCGTTTAGGGTATTCCTTGATCGCTTCAGAAGGCGCGCAGGTGCCGGTGTGATACAGGCTCACGGCGCATGTGTGTCGATGTCGGGAAACCCAGCATTCATGCGGGTTTGCGGCCGGTATCGCCGATGGCGATCGATCACTCGATGACACACTTCGACGCGCACCTGGGCACCCTCCCCTAACCTGAAACAACTCAGTCGTTGGCCCTGTGCAACAGCCCTCGAAAATGGACGAGCAAAGCGGTGCCGCGCCCGCTGAAAGCGGGTGGTTCGCCCATCGATGGCACGCTGCCATCGATGCATGGCGGCGATGAATCAGGCGCTCAGTTCGGCCCTGATTCGGGGCACCGCCGCAAGCAAGGTGCGCGTGTAGCTCGATTGCGGTGAGCCCAGCACCGATTCGGTGGTGCCCGATTCCTCGATGCGCCCCTTCTGCATCACCGCCACGTGGTCGGCGATGTACTCGACGACGCCGATGTTGTGCGTGATGAAGAGGTACGACACACCGAGTTCGCGCTGCAGCTCGCGCAGCAGGTTGAGGATCTGCGCCTGCACCGACACRTCGAGCGCCGAKGTCGGCTCGTCGCAGACGATCAGCTTCGGGTTGACGGCCAGTGCACGCGCGATCGCGATGCGCTGGCGCTGGCCGCCGGAGAATTCATGCGGGTAGCGCTGCAACGCATCGCGCCGCAGGCCGACCTGGTCGACCAGCTTCTCGAGCAGCTCGCGCCGCGCGCCGAGGTCGAGCTCGGGGCGCAACGCGAGCAGGCCTTCTTCGAGCACGTCGAACACCCGCATGCGCGGGTTCAGCGATGCGAACGGGTCCTGGAAGATGATCTGCACCGCACGCCGCGCATCACGCAACGCATCGCCTTGCAGCGAGAAGAGATCCTGACCCTGGAAGATCGCCTGGCCCTCGATCACCGCCTGGTGGCGCAGCAGCTGCACGATGGCCTTGCCGGTGGTCGTCTTGCCGCAGCCGGATTCGCCGACCAGCGCCAGCGTCTCGCCGGGACGGATCGCGAACGAGATGCCGTCGACCGCGTTGAAGTGCCCCTGGGCGCGCTGCAGCAAGCCCTTGCGGATCGCGAAGCGGACCGACAGCTGCTTCACATCCAGCAGCACTGGCTGGTCCACGCCACTGGTGGCGCGGCTTTCCGGCACCGCGGCGATCGCGTCGCCCTGGATCGGGGCGGCATCCACCGGCATCGCACCATCACGGTACAGGATGCAGCGCACGTTGCGCCGCGTGCCGAGGTCGATCAGCTCGGGGATCGTCGTGTGGCACTCGGGCATCACGYGGTCGCAGCGCGGCGCGAAGCGGCAGCCGGTGAACTCCTGCCACAGCGGCGGCACGGTGCCGGGGATCGCCGCGAGGCGGCCGCCGCGCTTGTCGGCATCGGGCAGCGCGCGCAGCAGCAGCTTCGCGTACGGGTGCTTCGGCGAACGGAAGAACTCGTCGCTCGTCGCCTCCTCGATGATCTGCCCGGCGTACATCAGCGCGACGCGGTGCGCCATGCCGGCCACCACCGCGAGGTCGTGCGTGATCAGCAGCAGGCCCATGCCCTGCTCGCTCTGCAGGCGCTTCAGCAGGTCGAGGATCTGCGCCTGGATCGTCACGTCGAGCGCAGTGGTCGGCTCGTCGGCGATCAGGAAATCGGGCTCGGCAGCCAGCGTCATCGCGATCATCACGCGCTGCTTCTGGCCACCGCTCAGGCGGAACGGGTACTCGTCGATGCGGCGCTCGGGCTCGGGGATGCCGACCTTGCCCAGCCACTCGATGGCCTTCGCGCGGGCCGCGGCGCCGCGCAGCTCGGTGTGGGCCTCGATCGCCTCGACGATCTGCTCGCCGACGCGCTTGACCGGGTTCAGGCTGGTCGACGGCTCCTGGAAGATCATGCCGATCTTGCCGCCGCGCACGCTGCGCATGCGCGACTCCGGCAGCGCGAACACCTCTTCGCCCTCGACGTTCAGCGTGCCCTGCGTGACGCGGCCGTTGTCGGGCAGCAGGCGCATCAGCGCGAGCGCCGTCATGCTCTTGCCGCAACCGGACTCGCCGACCAGCGCGAAGGTCTCGCCGCGCGCGATGGTCAGGCG
>NZ_JBFUCB010000722.1:0-2840 GCF_056405435.1 Rhizobacter sp. P1_G5
GCCGTGCATCGCCCGTGCCGGATCGCTGCGCTGCCGCTCGTCGAAGTGGTGCGCGCCGAAATCGGTCACGCCCGCCAGCAGCAGGCGCCCCGCGCCATGCTTCAGCAGCAGGTGCTCGTTCATCAGCACCGTGATGCCGAGCCGCCGCAGCTCGGCCACCCAGGCCGGCGCACCGGAGTAGTACTCGTGGTTGCCGGTGACCGCGAACACGCCGTGCCGCGCCTGCAGCCGCCCGAGCGGCGCGGTGTGCTCGGAGAGTTCCGGCACCCGCCCGTCGACCAGGTCGCCGGTCAGCGCCATCACGTCGGCGTCCAGCGCATTGGCCGCATCGACCACGCGGTCGACGAAATCCTTGCGGATCGTCGGGCCGACGTGCAGGTCGCTGATCTGCACCAGCGTGAAGCCTTCGAGCGCCGGCGGCAGGCCGGCAATCGGCACGTCGACGCGCCGCACGCCAGGCCGGCGCCGCGCGTTCAGCAGGCCCAGCAGGCTGGCGAGCAGTGCCAGCGCCGGCACCGCGAGCGCCGACACCTGCAGCACCGCCAGCGGGACCGGCCCGCCGCCCGCCGCCAGGTTCCACCCGCCCCACGCCAGCAGCGCCACGTCGCGCCCAAGCGTCAGCACCAGCAGCGTCGAGAAGAACCCCATCGCGATCAGCCCGGCCCAGGCCAGCAGCCCGGTCGCCGCGCGCCGCCCGAGGATCGGGCTCGCGGCCGACAGCACCAGCAGGAACAGGCCGATCAGCAGGCCCGCCCCCACGGCGCCCCACGGACCGGGCAGCACGCCCAGCAGACGCACGCCGATCCAGGCATGGAAGGCAGCCAGCAAGGCCACCGGAAACAAGCGAAATGACATGGCAGGACCTGTCGTGAGCGGGGCAAGCCCCACAGATGGGGCTGGCTTGCGCCATCTCAACACAACCCCTGTCCCCGAAATCCAGGAAAACCCGGGCCGTTCGATGCAAGAAAGTACAGCCCTTGGCGGGGTCCGTACCAAATCGTTCAAAGGCATACGTCTATCGTTGCGGCTGCGGACGTGGCCCACCACGTCGCATCAGTTCGACAACGATGGAGACACAGATGACAAACAAGACTGCAATGGTTCTGGCCTTTGGCGCGCTGGGCGTCGTGGCGGCCACGTCTTCGCATGCCACCGACCTCGTGATCGCGACCGTCAACAACGGCCACATGATCGAGATGCAGAAGCACACCAAGGACTTCGAGAAGGCCAACCCCGGCATCACGCTGAAGTGGGTCACGCTCGAGGAAGGCGTGCTGCGCCAGCGCGTCACCACCGACATCGCCACCAAGGGCGGCCAGTTCGACGTGATGACGATCGGCCTGTACGAGGCCCCGATCTGGAGCAAGAAGGGCTGGCTGAAGGAGATCAAGACCGACGCCGCCTACGACGTGGACGACCTGCTGCCGGCGATCCGCAGCGGCCTGTCGCTGGACGGCAAGCTGTACGCCGCGCCGTTCTACGGCGAGAGCTCGATGACCATGTACCGCGACGACCTCGTCAAGGCCAAGGGCCTGACGATGCCGGCCAACCCGACCTGGACGCAGATGGCCGACATCGTCTCGAAGATCCACGACCCGGCCAAGGGCGTGTACGGCCTGTGCCTGCGCGGCAAGCCGGGCTGGGGCGACAACATGGCCTTCCTGACGACGATGGTCAACACCTACGGCGGCCAGTGGTTCGACATGAGCTGGAAGCCGCAGATCGACACCAAGCCGTGGAAGGACGCGATCGGCCAGTACGTCGACCTGATGAAGAAGTACGGCCCGCCCGGCGCGTCGGCCAACAGCTTCAACGAGAACCTCGCGCTCTTCAACGAAGGCAAGTGCGGCGTGTGGATCGACGCGACGATCGCCGCCTCGTTCATCAGCGACCCGAAGCAGTCGAAGGTGGCCGACAAGGTCGCCTTCACGCAGGCGCCGCAGGCCGTCACGCCGAAGGGCGCGAACTGGCTGTGGTCGTGGAACCTCGCGATCCCCGCCTCGTCGCAGAAAGCCGACGCCGCGCAGAAGTTCATCACCTGGGCCACGTCGAAGGACTACATCAACCTGATCGCGCAGAGCTCGGGCTGGCACACCGTGCCGACCGGCACGCGCAAGTCGACCTACGCGAACCCCGAGTTCCAGAAGGTCGCGAAGTTCGCGGTCGAGGAGCAGAAGGCGATCAACAGCGCCAACCCGAACGACAGCACGCTGCCGAAGTCGCCGTACGTGGGCGTGCAGTACGCGGCGATCCCGGAGTTCCAGGCGATCGGCATCGCGGTGGGCCAGCAGATGAGCGCGGCACTGTCGGGCAAGGTCACGGTCGACCAGGCCTTGAAGACCTCGCAAACAGCGGCCGAACGTGAAATGACCAAGGGCGGCTACCTGAAAAAGTAGGCTTTCCTCCTAGCCCTTTCTGCCCCCGTGCCGGCGTGTGCCGGCCGGGGGTCAGTGCCTGACGGAGGTTCACGCCATGACCCGATTCCTGCCCCGCGCGCTGATGGCGCCGGCGGTCACCACGCTGTTCCTGTGGATGATCGTCCCGCTGGTGATGACCATCTGGTTCTCGCTGGTGCACTACAACCTGATGCAGCCCGGCGACAAGACCTTCGTCGGCATCGAGAACTTCCACTACTTCATCACCGACCCGGACTTCTGGCCGGCGGTGCTGCAGACGCTGGAACTGCTCGGCGCGGTGATCGTGATCACCGTCGTGCTGGGCGTGGGCCTGGCCCTGCTCGTCAACGAGCCCTTCCCCGGCCAGGGCATCGTGCGCGTGCTGCTGATCTCGCCGTTCTTCGTGATGCCCACGGTCAATGCGCTGCTGTGGAAGCACATGAT